>JAYTIG010000313.1:0-4476 GCA_043731995.1 Hyphomicrobiales bacterium | reverse complement strand
ATCACTCTGCCTTTCACGCTCAAACGGCGCGGCGTTGAATCTCATCTGATCCTCACCGCTACGCCTGAGGCCAGTAGTCAACTCGATCACCATCTGTTGCGTACTGTCGCAAAGGCTCGCGTTTGGTTTGACGAACTCATGGCGAGTCCCAAAGCTTCAGTAAAAGCCATCGCTGCTCGCGAGGCACTTCCGGCAAGCGAGGTCAGCCGTCAGCTTCCCCTCGCTTTCCTCTCGCCTCGGATTATCACTGGTATCTTGCGTGGGGAGCAGCCAATAGATATCACCGTCAAGCGCCTCACGCGCCTGGGCAACCTGCCCATGGGCTGGGATGAGCAGGCTCAGCTTCTTGGATTCACCGATCTGCGACACAGCATCGTTGGATAGAGCCTCACAGCCCTTATGTTGATAGCGCGACGAGTTCGACCGGTGTGGCTCCCGAAATCGACGACAGAGACGTTCCGCCAAACTTGAGCGAAAGAGCCTCTTATGCCAAAATTCAGGTCCACACCAGTTTAGAAAACTCAGCCAATTGCCCCGGAAAAGCCGGGGTTCTCTGCTGGTACAGAGAACCCCGTGCGAACGACAATGAAGCGTGGTGGGCCCACCAGGACTCGAACCTGGAACCAGACGGTTATGAGCCGTCAGCTCTAACCATTGAGCTATAGGCCCGAAGAGGCAGCTTCATGACAACGCCATATGCTTGCGGAACATGGCTGGCGATGGCTACATGATTTCTTCAGACTATGCTAGAGCTTCCCCATGACTCACGAAAATCTTGATCCGCAGGCCGCCGTTCAAAGGCTCATCGAACTGCACCAGAAAGCCACAGGGGCGCTTGATGCCGCCCTGAAGCGCTATTTCGCCACGCGGCAAGCCCCAACCGCCGAAGAGCGCAAAGCCTTCTGTTATCCCGAACTGCTGGTGACTTATGAGTCTGCCGGCCTGCCGCCGCGAATTTCCCGCGCTTATGCCAAGTTCCAGGGGCCGGGCACCTATTCGACAACGGTGACACAGCCAGCGTTTTACAAAAGCTATCTCATGGAACAGCTTTCCTATCTGGCGAAGGACTATGGTGCAAAAATCAGCGTGCAACATTCCGCCCAGGAAATCCCTTACCCCTATGTATTGAAGACCGGCAACGATCTGGGCGGCGGCGGCGTAACGGCGGCGGAGTTGGCGCTGCATTTCCCCATTCCACTGCTGGCACTGGTGGGTGATGAAATTGCTGATGGGCTGTGGGAACCGCAGATGACGTCCCATTTGCCACTCTCACTGTTTGATGCGGTGCGTGTAGATTATTCGCTGAAGCGCTTGCAACACTATTCCGGCACGCATTTCGCTAGCTTCCAACCCTGGATATTGCTCACCAACTATCACCGCTATGTTGACCAGTTTCTCAATTGGACGCTGGAACAGCTGGGCGATGGCAGCCCCTATGATGCTGTTCATTTACCCAGCGGCACAAAAATCATCCGTGGACAGACGAAAGAGCAAGCCCAAAAAATCATTGAAGATAGCCCTTGGCAGAAATTCCAGATGCCGGCCTATCATCTTTCGCGCAGCGATGGCGCTGGCGGGATTACGCTGGTCAATATCGGCGTCGGGCCTTCAAATGCCAAGAATATGACCGACCATCTCGCAGTGTTGCGGCCCAATTGCTGGCTGATGATTGGCCATTGCGGTGGGCTTCGCCATTCGCAGCGCATTGGCGACTATGTCCTGGCGCATGCCTATTTGCGCAATGACAAGATTCTCGACACGCTGGTGCCGCCAGAAGTTCCCATCCCGGCATTGGCCGAAGTTCAGGTGGCGTTGCAGCAGGCGGCCGCGCAAGTGACCGGCGAAAGCGGTGATGCGCTCAAAGCGCGCTTACGCACCGGCACAGTGATGACGCATGATGACCGGAACTGGGAACTGCGTTGGAGCCTGGAGCGCAAGCGCATCAATCTTTCGCGCGCCATCGCCATCGACATGGAGAGCGGAACACTGGCCGCGCAGGGCTACCGGTTCCGCGTGCCTTACGGCACGCTGCTTTGTGTTTCCGACAAGCCCTTGCATGGCGAGATCAAATTGCCCGGCGCGGCCAATGCCTTTTATGACCGCGCGGTAGGTGAGCATTTGATGATTGGCATTGCGGCACTGGAAAATTTGCGCACGACCAAGAGCAGCCTGCATTCGCGCAAATTGCGCAGTTTTGACGAACCTCCTTTCCGCTGACAGGGCTCCTTAATGTTGCCGTAATTTATTCCTATGTTCGTGGCAACGAAGAAAGGATGTTCATGTTCAAATTCATTGCCAGCTCTCTCATTGCCGCCAGCCTTCTTGCTGCGCCTGCGGCTTCTGCAGAGGATCAGAAATTGCCCCGCCAACTCAGTCTTTCCGGCCATGGCGAACTGAAGGCCGCGCCCGATATGGCGATTGTGGAATTGGGCACGCTGTCGCAAGCGGCGACGGCCAATGCCGCGTTGGAGGCCAATACGGCCAAGATGACCGCGTTGACTGCGATGCTGAAAGCTGCGGGCGTTGATGAGAAGGATCTCCAGACGAGCAATTTCAGCGTCAACCCGCGTTATGAAAATAGCATTTCCTCCAACGGCAACCCAAAGATTGCGGGCTACAACGTGAGCAATTCTGTCTCCGTCATCGTTCACAAGCTGGGTGACCTCGGCGGGATTCTCGACAAGGCTGTGGGTGCTGGTTCAATTCAGATCAATGGCATTGCGCTGACTGTGGCAGACCCGCAGGCGGCGATGGATGAGGCGCGCAAATCCGCAGTGAAAGATGCGCTGCGCAAGGCCGCACTTCTCACTGACGCCGCTGGCGTGAAACTGGGGCCGCTGGTGAACATGTCTGAATCCGGCAATGAAGTTCCCGTGCCCATGGCGCGCGGGCGCGTGATGATGGACATGGCCGCCAAGGCTTCGGTACCCGTGCTTGTTGCCGAAGGCCAGGTGGCTATTTCCGCTGATGTGAACATGGTTTGGGAGATGCAGTGATTAGGGTCTGCGCGCTGCCCCTAAAATTCGTCATTCCCGCGAAGGCGGGGATCCAGCTTAAGCTCACCAACGCTGAACCCGGACAAAGCTGGGCCCCCGGCCTTCGCCGGGGTGACGGGGCAAGATGGTGTGGACCGGCGTTAGCCCTTCACCATCAGCGCCACAAAGAATCCATCTGTGTTGTGCTGGCGTGGTGTGAGTTGCAGCAGGTCATTTCGGCCATTGGCCGAAGACGGTGGCGGCGAGGGCAGGACTTTCATCCATTGCTCAGTGTACGGAATAATTTTAAACCCTGTGTGTCGTTTCAGGAAGGCCGCCATCTGATCTTGATTTTCTGTAGGCAGAATTGAACAGGTGAAATAGGCGATTCTGCCACCCTTTTTGACCAAGGGCGCCGCTTGATCGAGAACCTTGGCCTGCTCGTTCAACCGCACTTGCAATTGCTTTTCGCCCAGGCGCCATTTGGCATCAGGCTTTCTGCGCCAGGTGCCGGAGCCTGTGCAGGGCGCGTCGACCACGACGAGATCATAACCATTGGACTGCGGCAGCCTTGCGCTTTCATCAGCGGCCATGACTTCAATGCAAGACGCGCCACTGCGGGTGATGCGTTCGAAGATCGGGCGCAGGCGGTGCTTGTCGCGGTCATGGGCGACCAGACGGCCCTTGTTTTGCATCAGAGCAGCTAGTGCGAGAGATTTGCCCCCTGCCCCGGCGCAAAGATCCAACACGGTTTCTCCCGATCTGGGCGCTGCCAGAATGGCGGCAAGTTGCGAGGCTTCATCCTGCACTTCAAATTGGCCCAGGCCGTGAGCCGGCTCTACTTCCACATTGATGTTACGGGCATCGATTCCGGGTGCCGCAATGCGAATTCCGTTGGGGCTGAGCGGCGTTGCCACCGCTCCAAACTTGGCCAGCGCGGCCAAAACGGTTTCACGGGGGGCCTTCAGCGTGTTCACGCGCAAGTCAATCGGCGCGCGCAGGCTGAGGGCTTGCATCTCCGCCACTGTGTTTTCAGCAAAGGCGGCTCGAAGCTGTGGAGCCAACCACTGCGGGAAGTTGCCAGAGATGTGATCCGGCAGATCAGCCAAAGGTGAAGCGAGAGCGGATTGCTCGGTTGCACTGAGCGCGCCGGAGCCGAATTGCTCTGTACACAGCGCTTCTATCTCCGCCAATGGCAGAGCCCAGATTGTGGCCAGCGTTCCCAGAGCGAGGCCGCGCGGCGTTTCCGCACCTGCCTTTGCTGCTGCACTATTCTTATTTCTCAATGCGTCATAAACCAGCGTGCCGATCACGTGGCGATCAGTTGAGCCGGCAAAGCGGTGCGCCTTGCCCCAATCGCGCAAGGCTTCCGATGCCGGGCGATTGCGGGTGGTGATATCGGTCAGAATTTCAATTGCCGCTGCAACGCGGCCCGCGAGTTTCATGCCCTAGCCACGAAAAAACAGGCGCAAGCCGAACCACAACCACATGGCAATGAGCA
>JAYTIG010000312.1:0-1618 GCA_043731995.1 Hyphomicrobiales bacterium | reverse complement strand
CGTGGTCACTTGATTCCGCAGGCGAGCCCGCAGGCCAAGGTTTTGTGAATTTGCAATGTTCGCGATCCTACGGAACCTTTGCCGCTACTGTTGAGTTTATTTGTCGTACGGTCCGCGTGTCAACCGGACGTGACGGTATAAGGAACTCAGTGGTTTTTCCGGTCTCCCACCGGGGCCAACGCATCGGCAGCCGAGTCTTTCCCCCGTCCGCAGGCCAGTGCAACGAGTTATATATGAATGACGTTTGCCGAGATCCAGTGCATGTCAACATATGTAGGATCGGCCGGGGCAGGGTATATTGATCTGCCTCGGCCACTCCATGTACTTGGGTAAGCAGGATAAAAGGCCACGAGCAGTTGCTGATCGTGGTCAAATCTTAGATCCAAAGTTCAGGTGGCCCCAGCCTGCAAATCTATCACTGGCATAGCAACTTCACCCACAAAATGCTGAAGGCCCTGAAACTCATCCGCGTCATCAATGCCGACGCGTGAGGGCTGGCATCTGGCTTCCCGGTTAAGTCAGTCTGGCGCTACAGGTTCAGCCCCAAAACCACCCGGCACGCCAGCCAAGCAACGGCCCCGCTCAACACGCTGCCCCAAGCCATGTCGATCATGGCGATGCGCGTGGTGAAACCATTTATGACGGCAAGGTTGGTGAGATCATAGGTGGCATAGGCCATCAACCCGAAAAGCGCGCCAAAGCCCAGCGCCTGCAAGGGCAAGGTGGCCTTGAGACCCGGCATCACGGCAAAAAACGTCAGCCCGCTGGTGTAGAGAACATAGAAGGCCAATGCGGCGCCAAAATTGGGTTGGCTGCGCAGCAAGCTTCCAATCTCGGCCATATAGAGTGGTCGCCCCGGCCCCAAGAGCCACACAAGGTCAATGCCCATGAACAGAATGAGTGCAATGGCATAGGCGGCAAGATTTGTGGTCATGGCTTTGTCGTCCGTTGAGTGAGAGCAGGTGGTGCGGTTTGCGTGGCCACAAAGCGGGCGTGTGCGGGGCGCGGTGTCGGGCGCAGGCCTTTGAGATAGAGTTTCATCGCCTCCCAATGTATGGCCGCCAAAATCTTTATGGGTTGCAGTGCAAGGCGGGCAAGGCCGCGCAGCAGAGCCGTATCAGAAAGTGGTTCCTCTTGCCCCTCAAACCGCGCCGCCAGTTTCAAGCGGCCCTGCTCGAACAAGGCGATGTTGAGGCGCAGGTGATTGGGTTGCCGTTCAATGCTGAAATGATATTCACCTTCCACACCATTGAAGGGGGAAACATAAAAACATTTCTCTGCGCGGTGGGCAGCACCATCAAAAACCGGCAGGACGTAGGAATGCCGCTGGCCAAAAGTATTGCTTACTTCATAGACCACGCCAAGCCAGCGCCCGTCGGCGGCGAGACCGAAATAGACTGTGATTGGATTGAACACTTTGCCCAGAACGGCGGGGTAACACAGCATGAAGATGCGCGCTATAGGCGCAGCAAGTTTCAACCCGCCCATCAACCCGCGCACGTGCCGCGCAATCTGCGTTCCATCGCCGGGCCCATGGTTCTTGTCATCAATGCTGAACAGGCGCCTGCGATTATAGCCAAAGAGCCAACTCTTTTCATTCAGCTGTTCAAGCTGCTCC
>JAYTIG010000311.1:0-4486 GCA_043731995.1 Hyphomicrobiales bacterium | reverse complement strand
AGCGTGCAGCCGATGGTGATGTCGGCCTGGCTCATCTTGTTGTCGAAAAACCACGGGTTGCCGCAGTCATGCTCAAGCTTTTCCAGCGCCACCTTGATCTGCGACGACAGTCGCGCGTCGTAACTGGCACTCACCTGTTTGGCATCATGGAACGTGCGCTCGAAAAACAGCGCCACCACCTTATCGGAAATGCCGGTTGAAAGCGCACAAGCCTGCAACACTTTCCGGCGCTCCGGCCCGTGTTGGGGCGTCATCGCGCGGGCAGGCCCCGCCACATGGTCAAGATGGTCAATGATGGCATTGGAATCGATCAGCGCCTCGCCATCCTCAAGCATCAGGATGGGCACACGCAGCAGCGGGTTGATCGATTGCACTTCCTTTTTGTCGCCAAACACCGAAAGCGGCTTGCGCGAGAAGGGCATGTGATAGTGATGCAGCGTGACAGCAACACGGCGCACAAAAGGTGAATCATATTGGCCAATCAGGATCATGGCCCAATGTTGCCTATCTTAAGGCACGTCGGCAACTTCAATTTTGAGCTGCTTGCCAAGTGCCGCAAAAGCGGATTCAATCTTGCCAATGCTGGTGGATTGTTTGAAGTCCAACAGCCGATCAATCTCCTGCCGGTGCAAATGCATCATGCGGGCCAACTGGGCTTTGTGCACACCGGACTCTTCCATGGATTGATAAAGTCGAACCTTGATTTCCGTTTGCAAGGGCAGAGTAATGAAATCATCCTTGGCGCGGATTTTGGAAGGCGCGGGGATTGGCTCTTTGTCGTGGATTTTGGCCGCAATCATTTCGCGGAACGCGCCAACCGCATAGTGCAGCGCCTCTTCGCGTGTCTGGCCAAAGGTGATGACCTCCGGGAAGTCAGGCGAAGTGACCAGAAATGTCTTGTTGTCGTCAGGTGTGAGTTTTACGCGATAACGGATCATTTCAGTCCTAACTGCTTCTTGATGGCTTGAACCAAGCCAGTACCGATCTCTTTGCTGCCGTGCATCGGAAAGGTAGATTGCTTGTCTTTGTAGCGAACGATCATATGGCTCGTTCCACCTTCGCGCGTTTCAAATGTGCAGCCCTGCTTCTTCAGCCAGGCGGCGGAATTCTGTGTATTTCATCATAAAACCTTTGCTTACAGAGTGGGACGAATCCCACGAGTTTCCCCGTGTGTCCAAAGATACTACTGTTTGGCGAAGGTTCATCCGCACTCACCGGCATCAGATCTAAATGTCTGAGTTCCAGTAACTACGTCACTGATTAAACCTGCTGCATACCCTTAGTTGCCTCAATAAATGGTGCATAGTAAGTTGTCAACAAAAATGTTGACAACTATCCCAGCCTCGCAAGCGCCTTTTCGCGTGTGATCAAGGGCAATAATGCCGCAAGCTCCGGCCCATGGTCGAGGCCAGTCAAGGCGCGGCGCAAGGGCATGAAAAGCTCTTTCCCCTTGCGGCCCGTGGCGGACTTCACAGCCTCCGTCCAGGCCTTCCAGGTGCTGCCATCCCACGGCGAAGGCGGCAGATGCCCGCGCGCTATGGAGATGAAGTCATTGTCTTCTGCGGCCACAACGCCCGCCATATCTTGCGTGATGATGTCATGCCACGCCTTGGCATCCGCCAGCTTTTCGATGTTGCCACGCACGGCCAGCCAGAAGGCTTCACTGCCGTAAGGCACGCGATCCTTCACCGCGTCCCATGGCAGCATATGCAACAGTTTGGCATTGAGCGCGCGCAGCTCCGCTTCATCAAATCGGGCAGGTGCGCGTGACAGCTTATGCAAATCAAAACCGCCAACCAATTCCTGATAATCAGCACACGGATGGATGTTATCGGACGTGCCCAAAAGTGCGGCATGGCTCACCACTGCCATCGCCTCCAGGCCCTCATCTCGGAATGATTGGATAGAGAGCGAACCGAGCCGCTTTGACAAGCCCTTGCCATCTGCACCATTCAACAAGCTGTAGTGGGCATATTCCGGAACCGTGCCGCTGATTGCCTGTGAAATTTCAATTTGCACCGCTGTGTTCACCACATGGTCTTCGCCGCGGATCACATGGGTGACGGCAAAGTCAATGTCATCGATTACCGAGGGCAGGGTATAGAGATAAGTGCCATCTTCGCGCACCAGCACAGGGTCGCTCAACGTCGTGGTGTCAATATGCACCGGTCCGCGAATGATGTCGTTCCACTCAACAGCCTTTTGCGCCAGCTTGAAGCGCCAATGCGGCTTGCGGCCTTCTGAAACAAAAGCGGCCACTTCATTAGCTGTAAGATTCAGCGATGCACGGTCATAGACCGGCGGCAAGCCGCGCGCCTGCTGGCGCTTGCGGCGGCGATCAAGTTCATCTGCGGTTTCATAGCAAGGGTAAAGAAAGCCGCGCGCCTTCAAATCCTCAGCCACGGCATCATAGCGCGCAAAGCGCTTGCTCTGCCATTCCACCCGCTGCGGCTTGATGCCCAGCCAGGCCACATCCGTGGCAATGCCATCGGCAAATTCCTGGGTGGAACGCGCCACATCCGTGTCGTCATAACGCAAGATGAATTGCCCGCCCGTTTTCAAGGCGAACAGCCAATTGAGCAATGCGGCACGCGCATTGCCGATATGAATGCGGCCGGTTGGTGATGGTGCGAAGCGGACAATCGTGGACATGGCTGGCTGCTAGCCTTTACAACGGGCAAAATCAATATTGGGAAGCAAACTGGCATGAAACAACGGCAAATCGGCAAGGGTGGCCCCATGGTGGGCGAGGTGGGCCTGGGTGCCATGAGTTTTGGCGGCATTTTCGGCCCAACCGATAAGGCCACCAGCCACCGTACGCTGGACAAGGCGTTGGATATGGGCGTGACGCATATCGACACCGCGCTGATCTATGGCCCCTACACGTCCGAAACCATCATCGGCGAATATCTGGCAAAGAATCCTGTGGCGCGCAAAACCTTTTCAATCGCCACCAAGGGCGGCATCAACGCCAACCCGCGCGGCGTGAGCAATGCGCCCGCCTTCATGCGCGAATGCCTGGAAGGCTCGCTGAAGCGCCTGGGCGTTGAGCAGCTGGATTTGTATTACGTCCACCGCCGCGACCATGCGATCCCGATTGAAGACGTGATGGGCACCATGGCGCAATTTGTGCAGGAGGGAAAAATCGGCGGCATTGGCCTTTCCGAGATTTCACCGGCCACGCTGGAGCGCGCCAGCAAGGTGCATCCCGTGGCCGCCGTGCAGAATGAATATTCGCTGTGGACCAGGTTGCCGGAGCTGGGCCTGCTGCAACTCTGCAAGAAATTGGGCACCACCTTGGTGGCCTTTTCGCCCGTGGGCCGCGGCGTGTTTTCCGATGTGGTGATTGACCCGGGGAAATTGCCCGCATCCGACTTCCGCAGAGGCATCCCGCGTTTCATGCGGCCGAACTATGGCCTGAACATGCAGCGCATTGAAAAGTTCAAGGCCCATGCCAAAGCGAAGGGTTGGACACCCGCCAGCCTGGCCATCGCCTGGGTTTTGGCGCAGGGCGAAAACATCATCCCCATTCCCGGCACGAGAACGGCGGAACACCTGGCCGATAACGCCGCCGCCTCGGCGATCAAACTGAGTGTAAAAGACTTGGCCGAGATCGAAGAAATCATGCCTTTGGGTTCCGCCCACGGCAACCGCTATTCCCACGAGCAACAGGGCGCGGCGGAGCAGTATTGCTAGGGTGTCGGCTGGATAGGCTTTTAAACCTACACAAATGAGCCTACGGCGCTGTCTCGGAGGGGCCGGTAGGGGTATAGCAGAGAGGAACAAATTCCTCTGTCTGACGCTCAAAGCTGGCTAGGAATTGAAATCTATTTTGGGTTGTGCGCGGTGGCGGCTACCACCATTTATGGTCGTCATTCCGGCCAAGCCGTAACGCAGCGCAGCGGAGTGTAGGCGCAGAGCCGGAATCCCGCTTTCGTCTCGCGCTGAATCCACCAAAGCTGGGCCCCGGCCTTCGCCGGGGTGACGGAGTTAAGTGGTGAATGCTGGCGCATTCAGGTCGCGCGTCCGGAATGACGGGTGGAGGGATTGATACAAAGACCTCACCCTGAGGTGCTCCGCGTAAGCGGAGCCTCGAAGGGTGCGCCAGCGCTCCGCACCAGGGGCGCATGCTTCGAGGCATCGCAGACGCGATGCACCTCAGCATGAGGAGGGGCTAGTTATCTCTCCACCCATTCGTAATCGGATATCTCCGGTCCCGCCCGAAATTCCTTCGCGTGATCTTCACGCCCGGTGCACTTTGCCGCCGCTTGTATTCGGCCACGTAGAGCAGGTGTTGGATGCGCTTCACCAAAGCCACGTCATGCCCGCGCGCAACAATGGTGGCCACAGGTTCCTCACGCTCCACCAGCCCTTCAAGAATATCATCCAGCACTTCATAGGGCGGCAGCGAATCCTGATCCTTCTGGTTCTCGCGCAGTTCAGCCGTTGGTGCCTTTGTAATGATGCGCGTGGGGATCACGTGGCC
>JAYTIG010000310.1:0-4491 GCA_043731995.1 Hyphomicrobiales bacterium | reverse complement strand
AAATGGCAGCAGCGGCCAGCGAAATTGCTTGTTTGATACGCATGTTTAAATTCCTTTCTCTGTTTCGGTCAAATCTCACGGATGGCCTTGGCAAATGCCAAAACCGCCTAACCACAAGACTGCCGATGTCCGGGGAAGGAGGCCCGTAAATCGACCAAATGTGGCCATAGTAAGATCATACCGCAACGCAATATTAATCGGATATTAACTAACACCGAGTCCAAAACCACACTTTTTCGTTCCTAGCAATAGGTTTATTACCCTATGACTTTAGCTTGCTTTCCTGATAACGGAATCTCATCTCTGCAAATTCCGCAGAACCAGAATTCAATTCAACGCGTGATGAAAACGAACTAAGAGCCATTCCATGAAATTTCTCGATGAAGCCAAGATCTATGTGCGCAGCGGTGACGGCGGTGGCGGCTCCGTGTCTTTCCGCCGGGAGAAATTCATTGAATTCGGCGGGCCCGATGGTGGCGATGGCGGCAAGGGTGGCGATGTCTGGGTGGAAGCGGCCGCAGACCTTAACACCCTGATCGACTACCGTTACCAGCAGCATTACAAGGTGCGCACCGCTGGTCATGGCATGGGCCGCTTGCGCGCCGGGGCCAATACGCCCGACATCATTCTCAAAGTGCCTGTGGGCACCGAGGTTCTGGAAGAAGACCGGGAAACCCTGATTGCCGACCTGGCCAAGCTGGGAGACCGGGTTTGCGTGGCCCGCGGCGGCAATGGCGGCTTTGGCAACCACTATTTCAAATCCGCCACCAACCGCAGCCCCTATCATGCCAACCCCGGCATTCCTGGCGAGGAACGCTGGGTTTGGCTGCGCATGAAGCTCATCGCCGATGCTGGCATCGTGGGCCTGCCCAATGCCGGCAAGAGCACGTTTCTTTCGGTTGTCTCTGCCGCCAAACCCAAGATTGCCGATTATCCCTTCACCACGCTGCACCCGCAGCTTGGGGTGGTGAAGGCAGGCGCCAATTCATTCGTGCTGGCAGATATTCCGGGCTTGATTGAAGGCGCTTCAGAAGGTGCTGGCCTTGGCACGCGCTTTCTGGCCCATGTGGAACGCTGTGCCGTTCTGCTGCATCTGATCGATTGCACGGCTGATGATCCTGCTGCCGCCTACAAAACCATCCGCGAGGAATTGAAGGCCTATTCACCCCTGCTGGCCCAAAAGCCTGAAGTGATTGCCTTCAACAAGATCGATGCCGTGGATGCCAAAGACTTGGAAAAGAAGGTTGCCAAGTTCACCGCCAAGATCAAGAAAACCCCAATGCTCATCTCCGCTGCCACCCAAAAGAATATCGATGCGGTGAACTATGCCCTCTACGAAGTTGTGTCCAAGACCCGCCGCAAGGAGCGCATGCCCGATCCCGAGGGCGTGAGAACTGAAGGCTGGCAGCCGTGAAATCCCGTCTCTCCAGCGCCAAACGCGTGGTGGTAAAGATAGGCTCAGCCCTGCTCGTTGACCAGAAGAGCGGCGCCATCAAGGCCTCTTGGCTCTCGTCACTGATTGATGATTTGGCCGATCTCAAGATTGCAGGCGCGGATGTGATCCTTGTCTCATCCGGCGCCATTGCCCTGGGCCGTCGCACCTTGGGCCTGCCCAAAGGCAAGTTGAAGTTGGAGCAAAGCCAGGCCGCCGCAGCCGTGGGCCAGATTGCCTTGGCCCATGCCTGGTCGGAGGCGCTGCGCACGCGCAACATCGTGGCGGCACAAGTGTTGGTGACGCTGCAAGACACCGAAGAGCGCCGCCGCTATCTCAACGCCCGCGCCACGCTTTCAACCTTGCTGGCACAAGGTGCTGTGCCCGTGATCAATGAGAATGACACGGTGGCGACTTCTGAAATCCGCTTTGGCGACAATGACCGCTTGGGCGCGCGCGTCGCTTCCATGATGTCTGCCGATGTCATGGTGCTGCTGTCGGATATTGATGGGCTGTATTCCGCGCCACCCGGTCAGAAGGGTGCCAAATTCATTCCGGAACTTTCTGAAATCACGCCCGAAGTAGAAGCCATGGCGGGCAAGCCAGTTTCAGGTGTTGGTTCCGGCGGCATGATCACCAAGATCGAGGCCGGCAAGATCGCCCTTTCCGCAGGCTGCAGCATGGTGATCGCATCAGGCCATGAGCTTCATCCCCTCAAGCGCATCATGGAGGGCGAACGTTGCACTTGGTTTATCGCCCAAGCCAATGCCCTGCAAAGCCGCAAGCGCTGGATTGCCGGAACACTGCAACCCGTTGGCAAACTCATCGTCGATGATGGTGCCAAAACAGCTCTGGGCAAGGGCAAGAGCCTGTTGCCCGCAGGTGTGAAGCAAGTGGAAGGCAATTTCGCACGCGGCGACACGGTGAGCATCATGGCCGAAGGCAAGGAATTTGCCCGTGGCCTGGTGGCTTATGATGCCGATGAAGCGCGCAAGATCATCGGCCTCAAATCCGCCGAAGCGGAAAAACTGGTGGGTTCCGATCGTGGCAGCGAATTGGTCCACCGCGATGATCTGGTGATGCTGTGATCAGCGCTGAAATGCTCGAATTGGGCAGCCGCGCCCGCGCCGCCGCCAGGGATGTAGCGCTTGCTCCTGCTTCAAAAAAAAATGCTGCCCTTTTGGCCATGGCCACACACATCCGTGCTGCCGCCAATGACATTCTCAGCGCCAATGCACAGGATCTGGAAGCCGCAAAATCCAAGGATTTGAAATCCTCATTTGTGGATCGCTTGACGCTGAATCCCTCCCGCCTCGAAGCCATGGCCAGGGGCCTGGAAGAAATCGCCGAACTGGCTGACCCGGTGGGCCGCGTGCTGGACAAATGGACAAGGCCCAATGGCATGGAGATCAGCCGCATCGCGGTGCCGCTGGGTGTGATTGGCATTATCTATGAGAGCCGCCCCAACGTCACCGCTGATGCTGGCGGGCTTTGCCTGAAATCCGGCAACGCCGCAATCTTGCGCGGCGGCTCGGATGGTTTCCATTCGTCAAAGGCCATCGTCACCTGCCTCCAAGCAGGGCTGAAGGATGCGGGCCTCAATCCTCATGCCATTCAAATGGTAGAAACCACAGACCGCGCCGCTGTGGGCGAAATGCTTTCGGGCCTTGGCGGCAATATTGATCTCATCGTGCCGCGCGGCGGTAAAAGCCTCGTGGGCCGCGTGCAAACCGAAGCCCGGGTGCCCGTGTTCAGCCATCTCGAAGGCATCTGCCATGTCTATGTGGACAAGGCTGCCGATCTCGAAATGGCCAAGGCCATCGTGCTCAATGCCAAGATGCGCCGCACAGGCGTGTGTGGCTCTGCCGAAACCATTCTGATCAACAAAGCTGCCGCAGCGCAGATGCTGAAGCCAATCATCAGCACGCTGCTCAATGCTGGCTGCGAAGTGCGTGGCGATGCGGCCACACAAGCGGCCGACAAAAAGGTGAAAACCGCGACTGAGGAAGATTGGCACACAGAATATCTTGACGCCATCGTATCCATGCGTGTGGTAGACAGCATCGATGATGCCATCGCGCATATCGCCAAATATGGCTCACAGCACACAGACTCAATCGTCACCAACGACCAGGCCTCCGCCGAAAAATTCATGAACGAAGTGGATAGCGCCATTGTGTTGCACAATGCCTCCACGCAATTTGCCGATGGTGGCGAATTTGGCTTCGGCGCTGAAATTGGCATCGCAACGGGCAAGCTCCATGCCCGCGGGCCAGTAGGCGTGGATCAACTCACCACATTCAAATATAAGATTCGCGGCACGGGGCAAATCCGGCCGTGATCATCAAGCTTCCGCCCCATGGTTCTGGCCAGCGCATCGGTCTTTTCGGCGGGTCTTTTAACCCCGCCCATGTGGGCCACCGGCAAGTCGCACTCTATGCCATGAAGCGTCTGAAGCTGGATTGGGTGTGGTGGCTCGTCTCACCGCAAAATCCGCTGAAGAACCCACGCGAGACAGGCGACTACGCCAAACGCCTCGCACAGGCCAAGCTGATGGCGCACCACCCACGTTTCGTGGTGAGTGACATTGAAAAGCAAATCGGCAGCCGCACCACGGCCCAAACACTCCGTACGCTGAGGGCTTTGTCCGATGCAAAATTTGTCTGGATCATGGGTGCCGACAGCCTGGCCAGTCTGCACCACTGGCATCAATGGACACAGATCGTTGAAGGCGTAACACTGGCCGTTCTTGCCAGGCCCGGCTATTCCATCCGGGCGCTGGATTCCAAAACGGCTTTGCGTTACCGCGACAAGCGCATATCCAACGACCGCCCGCAAATTCTGGCAGGCAAGCCGCCGCCGCATTGGGCCTTCATTTCCATGCCATTGCGCAAAGAGAGTTCAAGCGCCATAAGGGCCCAACAAACTTAGCCTAGCCGTCGCAAAACTGTTTGTGATGAGCCCGGATTTGATAAAATGAGTCGTAAAGCAACAAGGATCACTCCGCTGAGCAAGAAACCTGCCAAGGCCAAAAAGGCCGCCAAGAAAGCCAAAAAGTC
>JAYTIG010000309.1:0-4495 GCA_043731995.1 Hyphomicrobiales bacterium | reverse complement strand
CATGGGCCTTCTGCATGCCAAGGCCTTCGGCCACATCTGGCGTCATGCTCTGCAATTTCACACCCAGCCAGCCGCGCCGCGTTTCACCAAACTTGATCAGCTGATCGGCCACCGCTTTCGCCTCATTGGCAGGCACCGAAAAACCAATTCCGACAGAGCCGCCGGTTGGCGAGAAGATCGCGGTGTTCACGCCCACCACATTGCCCTCAAGGTTGAACAGCGGCCCGCCGCTATTGCCCTTGTTGATGGCCGCATCAGTTTGAATGTAGTCATCATAGGGGCCGGCATTGATGTCTCGGTTGCGCGCCGAGATGATGCCCAGCGAAACTGAGCCGCCCAAACCAAACGGGTTGCCAATCGCCATCACCCATTGGCCAATGCGGGATTTGTCACTGTCGGCAAATTGCACGGCCGGCAAATCCTTGTCCGGCTTCACCTTGATCACGGCAATATCGGTCTTCTGGTCATGGCCCACAAGTTCGGCCTTCAGCATGGTGCCATCCTGCAAGTGAACCTGAATGTTCACCTCATCGGCAATCACATGGTTGTTGGTGACGATATAGCCCTTGGGATCAATGATGAAACCAGAGCCCATGGAGTTGATCAGATTGTTGTCATCAGGCTGCGCATCATTATTGCCCTGCCCGCCATCGCCCTTGTTGTCTTTGTTATCCTTGGGCGCATCCTGGCCTTGATCTTTCGGTGCATCCTTGGGCGCCTTGTCATCAGGCGCATTCTGCCCTTGCTGCTGCTTGCGCTTGAGGAATTCGTCGAAGAAATCCTTGAACGGGTTGCTATCGCCCGGGCCGGCACCTTGCGGCGCATCGGGGTTTTTCGATTGCACCGAAATTTCAACAACCGATGGCAGCAGCCTGTCAGCCAGATCGGCAACGTCGGGAAGGCCCTGCACCACTGTCGCGGCCTGAACCTGCTGCACGGGTGCCGCAGCCACAGCGCCAAGCGCCAGCGCCGCCACAGAAACCAGAACCTTCACCTTGATGTTCATCTTTCGCTCCTAACCAAAAACTCTCACGAGCCACACGATTGCTACACCCAGTGCCAACGCACCAACACCGGCAAACCTGATCTGCTCGTCGCTCAACTTTGGCAGCTCCGCCATCATGCGGCGCATGCCACCCGGTGCCACAGCATAGATCAATCCTTCAATCACAAAAACCAGCCCGAGTGCCTGCACAATTGCGTGAAGCATCAGCGCCGCTCAAACATGATGGTGTCAAAGGCACTCGAATCCTTTTCGCCCTTGGCATGGTATTGCCGCTCCACTTCGTGCCACTCCTTGGCCGAAAGTTCAGGCATGATTGTGTCGCCTGCCACATCGGCCAGCACGCGGGTCAAATAAATTCTATGGGCCAGCGGCAGTGCGGCCTTGAAAATCTCGGCCCCGCCAATCACGCAAACCTCGGCTTCACCCGCCGTGGCGGCCAGCGCGGCTTCAAGGCTTGGCAGCACTTCAGCACCTTCTGCAGTATAAGCGGCATTGCGGGTGATCACCAGATTGCGTCGCCCCGGCAAAGGCTTGCGCGGCAGGCTATCCCATGTTTTCCGGCCCATGATCACAGGCTTGCCCAGTGTGACAGCCTTGAAATGCTTGAGGTCGGACGGAATATGCCAAGGCAAACCGCCACCCTGCCCAATCACCCCATTGCGCGAAACCGCATAGACCAGAGAAACAATGCTCATCGCGCCAAAGCCTCCAGCGCCGGGCCATCCAGCCAGCAGTAGAGATTGTCTGGCTGAATTTGTGCGCCTGAATTCCTGTAGAGCTGCACCGCACCGTCATTCCACGGCATGGCCAGCCAATAGATCTTGGGGTAGCCCCTTGCGACCGCCAGCTTGGCCACGGCTTTCATCAAGGCCTGCGCCACGCCCTTGCGGCGAAATGCGGGAAGCACGGCAAGGTCCTCCAGATACATGATCTCGCGCCCGCTATTGGTTGAAAAGCTGCGGTGCCATACCGCGGCCCCCGCCACTTCACTACCCACTCTTGCCAGCAGCGCCCCCACAATGGGGTGTTCCGCAAAAAAAGCGCGCTCATAATCCTCCGCTGTGGCCTTGACGGCACCGGGCCAATGTTTCTCGGCAATGGCATGGGTCATGGGCAACAGCAGCGCGCCCTCGCCCTTGGCAATGGGCCGGATGTCGATCACGAATGGGTGCCTGTATAGAACATCATGCCAGAGGAAATGGCATTCCACAGGACGTGGCAGATGACCGTCACCCAGAGCGAGCCAAAGCGCAGCAGCAAAAGCCCCAGCACCAGGCCCATGACAAACAGCACGCCCACAAACATCCAGGGTGCCGCTTGTCCATGGGCCAGCGCCCAAAGGGCCGCCGTGATAATGATCGCACCGGGTGCGCCCACAAAGCTACTCTTCAACCCCGCAAACAAGCCTCCGCGGAAAATGAATTCTTCTGCAAAGGGTGCGCCAATCACCACACCGGGAATGGCCAAGACAAACAGCTTCGGATCCTGCGCCAAGTCGGCCAATGTCTTCTCTACGAGCCCCGCTTTGCTTTGCGCGTCAGACAGCCCTTTGGCCGAGGTTTCATAAGTGCTGGGGTCGATGCCCGCGATCCAGAAGATCAGGTTGAAGATCACACCCATGGCGATCACAAACAGCACCAGGATGGCAATCCATTGCAAAATATTGATCTGCGGTTTGCCCAGCGGCAAGTGGCCTAACTGCTGCGGCAGGCCGTAGCGGGCCATGAACCTGGCAAACAGCGCCGAGATCAGCCCGGCGGGCGTCATGCCGATCACCAAGGCCTTGAGAAAATTGCCCATGACCGGGCTATCGGCTGGCAGCGCGCCGCCACCTTCGCGCGCTGACCTGTAGGCCATGCCCAAATCCACCAGGCTTCCGCCCAGCAGGAAGCGATAGGCCACGAAAGCCATCACCGCCTGGAGCAGCGAAAACACCACAAAAAGCAGAACGAAAATCAATATTGCGCGCAGCGGGCGCTGCAACGGCTCTTGCGGATAAGCCCATCCGGATTTCAACATCTGTAAAGCCGGCATGCCTACACCGCCACCGGCGCTGCAATGGCCGAGTCCGGCGCATAGTTCAGAATTTCAAAATCCTCAAACACAAAATCCTCCAGCCTGTCCACCTTGCGCTTGATCTTCAAGGTCGGCAGCGCATGCGGCTGGCGCTGAAGCTGCAAGTCAGCCTGTTCCAGATGGTTGAGATAGAGATGGGCATCGCCCAGCGAATGCACAAAATCTCCCGCCTCCAGCCCGGTCACATGAGCAACCATATGGGTGAGCAAAGCGTAAGACGCGATGTTGAATGGCACACCCAGAAAAATATCAGCCGAACGCTGATAGAGCTGGCAGGAAAGCCGCCCCTCGGCCACATAGAACTGGAACAAGCAGTGGCAGGGCGGCAGCGCCATCTTGTCCACATCCGCCGGGTTCCATGCCGTCACCATCAAGCGGCGCGAGTCCGGCTTGGTCTTGATCATGTGGATCACTTGCGCCAATTGATCGAGCGTGCCGCCATCACGCTTCGGCCACGAACGCCACTGCGCGCCGTAAACGGGGCCGAGATCACCATTCTTGTCAGCCCACTCATCCCAGATCGAAACCTTGTTGTCGTTGAGATATTTGATGTTGGTTTCGCCACGGATGAACCATAACAACTCATAGATGATGGAGCGCAGGTGCAGCTTCTTGGTGGTGACCAGCGGGAAACCCGCACCCAGATCAAACCGCGATTGGTGGCCAAAAACGGAAAGTGTGCCCGTTCCGGTGCGATCGGTCTTCTTCACGCCATGCTTGCGCACACGGGCCATCAAATCGAGATATTGCTTCATGTTGTAATCATAAGGGTGCCACCCGATTCCGCAAAAACAAAAGCGACGGCGCTCCACACACCGTCGCTTCCAAATTCAGGTTGCAAGTAAGGCTCAGCCTTTGAGCTTGCCCATCGTCTTGGTGGATTCGGCCAAAAGGTAGTAAACCGTGACGCGGTGCTTGGTCTTGTCAGCCTTCATTTTTTCGCCAACGGCAAGAACGGCGGCTTGGGCGGTCTTGGCATCCAGGCCCAGCTTCTTGGCAGCAAAACCATCAACCACGCGTTTCACTTCTGCGGGGTCATTCACCGATACCCAACGTGAGTCATTGCCCTTGAGAGCGATACCGCAATATTTCACAATCGCATCAACTGCGGCTTGATCGACATTGGACGTGTATTTCTTGATGTCGGCAGAATAGTCTGACATTCATCTCCCCCTACAGGATTTTGAACAACCTTTTTGGCTGCAATAAAACCATAGCATTGCAACGTGTGCCTGAAAAGCGATGATTTACAACTTGTAACCCATTCTGGCCACAGCCCTTTCATTTGCCGCGCAGCCCACCTATATTAGCCCTGCTCGTCGCCGCAAGGCGGCAGACTATGGTGATAAACGGCTCGCGCAATAAACCATTCGGACCCGGGGGCAGTACCCGGCGCCTCCACCAAAGCCGATT
>JAYTIG010000308.1:0-4498 GCA_043731995.1 Hyphomicrobiales bacterium | reverse complement strand
GCTTCCAGCCGCCATGGTTTCAACGATGCGGAAGCGGCCGGCGTCAGAAATCTTGACCACGTCCGCCGTGATTCCCGCTTTGGCGATCGTCACAAACTCTGGCCGCACACCTATTTCCAACCTGCGCCCGTCCGGTTTCACGGCTTTGGCATTTTGGGCCGAAATGGTTTGACCAGCAAACGTTGCGCGGCCAACCTTGAACTCACAGGGAAGAACATTCATTCCGGGAGACCCGATAAAATGGCCCACGAAAGTGTGCCTGGGCTTCTCAAACAACTCAACCGGAGTGCCGCTTTGCACAACTTCTCCGTTGTTCATCACTACAACTTCGTCGGCAAAGGTCAGCGCTTCAGTTTGATCATGAGTCACATAAATCATGGTACGTTTGGTGCGTTGGTGAAGTTCCTTGAGCTTGGAGCGCAGCTGCCACTTCAAGTGCGGATCAATGACGGTGAGGGGCTCATCAAACATGATGACATTCACATCCGACCTTACGAGACCTCGCCCCAGCGAAATCTTTTGCTTGCCGTCTGCCGTCAGGCCGGACGCACGATGGCCGAGCGTTGAAGAAAGATCCAACATCGCCGCAATTTCCTTGACGCGCGGATCAATCTCACGTTCAGGAACGCCCCTATTGCGCAACGGAAATGCCAAATTGTCATAAACCGTCATCGTGTCGTAGATGACCGGGAACTGAAAGACCTGCGCGATGTTGCGTGCTTCTGGCGAGGCGCGGGAAACATCCTTGGCATCAAACAAGATTTTGCCTTCTGTCGGCACCAGAAGACCAGAAATCAAATTGAGCAGCGTCGTCTTCCCACAACCAGATGGGCCAAGCAGAGCATAGGCACCACCATCGCGCCAATCGATCGAAAGTTTTTTCAATACGTAGTCTTCGCTGTGCTCCGGATTGGGGAAGGGCAAATACGAGTGGCGGAGGTTCTGAATTGATATTTTCGCCATTATGCTACGAGCCTGTCATTGGCATCAAAGAACAGACTTTGGTCAAGATCGACGAATAATTCTGCGATGGAACCAATTGGCAAGGCGTGGATCCCGTGGGATTGGGATATCCAGGTTTGTTCGCCAATGTTGGCGTGGATCACACTTTCCGAGCCCGATATTTCTGTCACGATCACGCGCGCCTTGAAACTGCCCACCGTCGCTCCATGCTTGAAGGGCGCGATATTGTGAGGGCGAATGCCGATGGTATATGATCCGTCGCTGAGATTCTTACCCGCTGAACCCACTGGCCACTTTTGATTTCCAAAAATGGTGATGTTGTTTCCGTTCTTTTCAACCTTGGTCACGTTCATTGGCGGGTCTGAGAAAACTTGCGCCGTCAAAAGGTCTTGTGGCTTGCGATAGCCTGAAGAGGTGGGTCCAAATTGGGTTATGCGGCCTTCATGCAGCGTTGCCGTGTTGCCGCCAAACAGCAGCGCTTCGCTGGGTTCTGTCGTGGCGTAGACGACGATAGCATCCCTGTCGGCGAAGAGCTTTGGCAACTCATCGCGCAGTTCTTCGCGGAGTTTGTAATCGAGATTGGCCAATGGTTCATCAAGGAAAATAATGTCGCTGTCCTTGACAAGCGCACGGGCGATGGCTGTGCGCTGTTGCTGTCCTCCTGACAGCTCGGATGGTTTTCGCTTCAGCATGGGGACCAGGCGCAACAATTCTGCCGCCTTGCTCACGCGCCGCTGGATTTCTTCCTCGGCCATGCCCGCCACGCGAAGCGGAGAGGCGATGTTTTCATAAACATTGAAATTGGGATAGTTGATGAACTGCTGGTAGACCATTGATACATTGCGTTTCTGAACAGCTTGGCCGGTAACGTCAACTCCGCGGAACAGAATTTTTCCTGACGTTGGCTTTTGAATGCCAGCCATCAGTTGCATCAACGAAGTCTTGCCGGAAAGTGTGGTGCCCAAAAGCACATTAAAGCTGCGCGGTTCCAGCACCAACGACGTGTCATGGATATAGGTTTCGGCTCCTACGCGCAGGGAGATGTTTTTAAGCTCAAGCGACATGAGGCGTAATCTCGCCGTTTTCCATTTGGTTAAATACAACAGTCAGAATTTCATCTTCTCCCAAACGACCGGGGTGTGCAAGATGCACACCCCGGCCAAGTCACGGGAGGAAACAAGTTTTAGTTCACTGATGTTGGGTCCAGCGCTTGATCAGCTCGTCATAGGCGATGGTTTCGCCCTTGGGCTTTTCGTTGTCCAGCTTGGCCCATGGGGCATGGTCCTTGCTCAACCACTTGGAGGCGTCCTGCGGCTTGTTGAGGCGCGGGCCGCAATCATGATAGGTATGCTTGGCTTTGTCCGCCGCTTCCATGCGGGCCATCAGGCCGTCCATTTGATCGGCTAGACGGTCCATGGCTTGCTGCGCAGTGAAAGCACCTGAGTTGACGTCACCAATGTTTTCCCAGAACAGCTGAGCCAGTTTCGGATAGTCAGGTACGTTGACACCGGTTGGCGTCCACGACACGCGGTCTGGCGAACGATAGAACTCGATCAAGCCGCCAAGTTTTGGAGCGCGCTCATCGAACGACTTGTCGCGAACGGTGGAGTCACGAATGAACGTAAGCCCGACATGGCTCTTCTTCACGTCCACAGTTTTGGACGAGATGAATTGCAGGTAGAGCCAAGCGGCCTTGGTGCGTTGCGGATCAACGGCGCGCATCAAAGTGGCTGAACCCACGTCCTGATAGCCGCGCTGTGAACCCTCCTTCCAATATGGGCCATGGGGCGAAGGCGCCATCCGCCACAGTGGGACACCCTTGTCGTCCACAGTATTGTTGCCCGAGCTCTTTGGCGTCACGAGAGAGGCCGTAAAGGCAGAATACCAAAAGATTTGTTGGGCCACGTTGCCTGTGGCAAGGGACGGCAGCGATTGGTAAAAGTCAAGATCGGCAGCCCCGGGAGGGGCGTATTTCCGCAGCCATTCATCCCACTTGGTCACGGCGTAAACAGCCGCTGGGCTGTTGGCGCCACCACCGCGCGATACAGAGGCACCGACTGGGTTGCATGAATCTTTTTCCATGCGGATACCCCATTCATCTACCGGGCGTCCGTTTGGCAGGCCAGGATCAGCCTCACCAGCCATAGAAAGCCAAGCGTCGGTCATGCGCCATCCCAGATCGGGAGCGCGCTTGCCATAGTCCATGTGACCGTAGATCTTCGTACCGTCAATTTCCTTCACATCTTCGGTGAAGAATTGAGCGATGTCTTCATAGGCAGACCAGTTCACTGGAACGCCAAGATCATAGCCATATTTATCCTTGAATTTTTTCTGAATTTCAGGCCGATCAAACCAGTCTTTGCGGAACCAATAGAGGTTGGCGAATTGTTGATCAGGCAATTGCCACAACTTGCCATCAGGTCCTGTGGTAAAAGGCAGGCCCATAAAATCTTTGAGATCGAGGCCAGGGTTGGTAACGTCTTTGCCCTCGCCCGCCATGTAGTCGGTCAAGTTAATCGCGGCTTGCAGGCGCGAGTGAGTGCCGATGAAATCAGAATCGTTGATATAGGCGTCATAGATATTGCGATTGGTTTGCATCTGCGTTTGGATCGCCTGCACCACGTCGCCTTCACCCATATATTGGTGGTTCAATTTGATGCCCGTGATTTCAGTGAACGCCTTGGCTAAAACCTTGCTTTCATATTCATGTGTTGGAATGTCTTCCGACACAATATTGATCTCCATGCCCTTAAAGGGCTCGGCAGCCTTGATAAACCAATCCATTTCTTTCAACTGGTCGGCTTTGGATAGTGTCGATGGCTGGAACTCGGCATCAATCCATTTCTTCGCGGCGGCCTCATCCGCATAGCTCGGGCTTGCAAGCATAAACAGGGCTGCAGCCGCGGTGGCCATTAGCGTCAATTTCATTGTGATTTCTCCCATTCCACTTTTTTTGGCCCCTTGCACGGGCTAAGTTCAGCTTCAAACGAACAAAACCGAAAGTCAATAGGCAACTCAATGAAAGCGTTGTGCGATGCAACGAAGATTTATGAAGCTTTTATTGCCTAAAGTGAAAAAAAGTGAAAAACTGCCAGCTGAATAGGATGTAACTTCTGTTAATCCATTGAACTGCCACAAGATTGCTAAAACCCATGCTCGCACTTTCTCCACGTCAGAACCAAATTCTCGGCATTGCCCGCCAGAGCGGCACCGTCATTGTTGAAGAATTGGCGGAGCGTTTTGATGTGACGCCGCAGACCATTCGCAAAGACCTAAACGAATTGTGTAACGCCCGTTTGCTGGCCCGCACACATGGCGGGGCGATGCTGACGTCCGGCGTACAAAACGTAGCCTATGATTCGCGGCGGCAGATTGCAGCTGTCGAAAAGCAAGCAATTGGGCAACATGCAGCGCGGCTCATTCCCAACAATTGTTCGCTTTTCATCAACATTGGCACCACCACCGAGGAAGTTGCCCGCGCGCTCATCCACCATGAAGGTTTGCTGGTGATGACCAACAACATTCACGTGGCAAC
>JAYTIG010000307.1:0-1628 GCA_043731995.1 Hyphomicrobiales bacterium | reverse complement strand
CCACCCGTTAGAACCTTACCGGAAGACGGCACAACCGTATTATAGGCACGGCCAAGGCGGGTGATCGAGTCCAGCAGGATCACCACGTCACGGCCATGTTCAACCAGTCTCTTGGCTTTCTCGATGACCATTTCGGCCACCTGCACATGGCGTGAGGCGGGTTCGTCGAAGGTTGAGGAAATCACTACGCCCTTCACCGGGCGCTGCATGTCCGTTACTTCCTCGGGGCGCTCATCGATCAGCAAAACAATCAAGAAAACTTCCGGATGATTAATCGCAAGCGAATGGGCAATATTCTGCAGCAGCACGGTCTTGCCTGTGCGTGGCGGCGCCACGATCAACCCACGCTGGCCTTTGCCAATCGGTGCCACAATGTCGATAATACGCGCAGACGCATCCTTGCGTGTTGGATCATTGATTTCCATCTCCAGCCGCTGATCGGGATAGAGCGGAGTCAGATTATCAAAATTGACTTTATGCTTGGCCTTGTCAGGATCTTCAAAATTGACTGTGCTGGCTTTCACCAGGGCGAAGTAACGTTCGCCTTCCTTGGGCCCACGAATCTGGCCCTCAACCGTATCGCCAGTGCGCAGCGAATATTTGCGAATTTGAAGCGGTGAAACATAAATATCATCTGGCCCGGCCAGATAGTTGGCATCGGCAGAGCGAAGGAAGCCAAAACCATCCAGCAAGACCTCAATCACGCCTTCGCCAATGATTTCAACATTGCGGTTGGCATAGGCCTTGAGGATTGCAAACATCAGCTCCTGCTTGCGCAGCGTGCTCGCCGCTTCCACTTCGAGCTGCTCGGCAACAACCAAGAGTTCTGCAGGCGTTTTGCCTTTGAGTTCGGAGAGCTTCATCTCCTTGAGTTCTGTCATATCTGTCATTTCAATCTACTTCTGGAAAATGTGGCGAGCAGACGCTCAGCCATAGCCCGGACGGGCTTCACTTAGCCCAATAGCATGAATCCGTCCTGCGCCAAATGAATTTATGAAAAGGGTTTAACAACCACAAAAATGACTATCCAAATCAGCAAAACCGTCGGCACTTCATTGATGAACCGGAAAAAGCGTTCGCTCGTGCCACGTTCCCCGCGCGCAAACTTTGCAAGGTAAACTTCCAACAGCCCATGATAGCCAATCAACACAATGACGCCGAGCAGCTTCAATGACAGCCAGGGCGCGCTCCATTGAAGACCGCCTGCCTGCACAGTGCCCACGCCAGCAAGCAACGCAACCAGTGCTGCGGGTCGCATGATGGCCTTCATCAGGCGCCGCTCCATCAACTTGAACAGCGCATCACCATCTGAACCAACCGTCTGCCGCGTGTGATAAACATAAAGGCGCGGCAAATAGAACAGGCCCGCCATCCAGGCGATCACAGCAATCACATGAAGCGCTTTGAGCCACAAATACATGATCAGCCACTCGCTCTCACTTCAGCCACCAGCTTCTCCACCATGGCAATAGTCGTCTGCTGCTGAATGCCATGGCCGAGATTGAAAATATGCCGCCGTACTGGCACACTGTCCAGGATGCGCCGCGTCTGCGCAACCATCGCCGCTTCATCGCCCAGCAGCATTTCGTTTCCAAGGTTGCCCTGTACGGCAACATTCCCCGGCAAAG
>JAYTIG010000306.1:0-11546 GCA_043731995.1 Hyphomicrobiales bacterium | reverse complement strand
TCGGCAGGTTCACGGCGATCGGAATGCTCGCGTCCTTGAGCTTCAGATGTTCGGGTTCATCTTCTTCATGGCTCGTTGCCGAAAAGGCCACATTGGTGAGGCGATCAAAAGAAATCACACCATCGGGCTTGGGGTAATCAATGGGCTTGCATTCTGAGGCAGGTTTCAGCGTGGCATAGTCCGCCTTGCCATGCTTCCAAGTGCCAAGGCCAAAGCCGAAAAGCGTGTTCAGCCACATATCGAGCCCACCAAGGCTCATGCCGAAGAGCAGTCCGAGCTTTGACCACATGGGCTTGACGTTCTTGACCTTGCTCAAGTCTTCATAAACCCATGAACGCTCATAGGCCGATTGATATTCATCCAGCGTATCGGCCTCGCGGCTCGCCTGCAGCGCCGCCACGGCGGCTTCCGCCGCCAGCATGCCCGTCTTCATCGCATTGTGGCTGCCCTTGATGCGCGGCACATTCACAAAACCCGCCGAGCAACCGATCAATGCCCCGCCGGGGAAAGCCAGCTTTGGCACGGATTGCAGGCCACCTTCCGTGATGGCCCGTGCACCATAGGCTACGCGCCTTCCGCCTTCGAGCACCTGCTCAATCATCGGGTGATGCTTGAAGCGCTGGAACTCCATGTAGGGGTAGAGATAGGGGTTGGAATAATTCAAATGCACCACAAAGCCGATGGAGACGAGATTGTCTTCGAGGTGATACATGAAGCTGCCGCCGCCCGTATTCAGGCCCAGCGGCCAGCCCATGGTATGGGTCACTTGCCCCTGGCGGTGATTTTCCGGCTTCACTTCCCACAGTTCTTTCATGCCCAGGCCGTACTTCTGCGGCTCGCGGCCTTCCGACAGATTGAACTTGGCGATGATCTCTTTGGCCAGCGAACCGCGAACACCTTCGGCAATGAACACATATTTGCCGCGCAGTTCCATGCCGGGCTGATAGTCGGGCTTGTGTGTGCCATCCTTGGCAATGCCCATGACACCTGCCACAACGCCAGCAACCGAACCATCTTCACGGTACAGAACTTCCGATGCCGCAAAGCCAGGATAGATTTCAACGCCCAGCGCTTCGGCCTGTGTCGCCAGCCAGCGGCAAACATTACCGAGGGACACGGCATAATTGCCATGGTTGTTCATCAACGGCGGCATGAGGAAATTGGGAATACGCAGAGCGCCCGCCTTGCCCAGAACATAAAAGCGGTCTTCCTTCACTTCTGTGTTGAGGGGTGCTCCCTTTTCTTTCCAATCCGGGATCAATTCATTCAGCGCAATAGGATCCACCACCGCGCCGGAAAGGATATGCGCGCCCACTTCAGAGCCCTTTTCGAGAACGCAAACTGTGGTTTCGGGTGAAAGCTGCTTGACGCGGATGGCGGCTGCCAAACCTGCCGGGCCAGCGCCCACAATCACCACATCATAGTCCATCGCTTCGCGCTGTTGATCAGACACAGTTTCAGTTCCTTTGCTTTGAAAACAGTTATAGCCGCCGACAAGCGGGGCTAGCCACAATTTTCGACACTTTCCCCATGCGTTCCGTCACTCTTCCCTTCCCCACTCCGTCACCCCGGCAAAGGCCGGGGCCGGGCTTTGTCCGGATGAGGAGCGCCTGACTTAAGCCCAATCCCGGCCTTCGCCGGGATGACGTTATGTGTGATGGGATGGCGATTGAAATTGAAGGGGTAGAACACAGCGACTAAGCTCAACTCCATGTCTGACCTTTCAACCAAGGGATTCGCATCTGCCGCCAATACGCTGGATTGGCTGATTGCCATGGGGGCAGATGAGATTGTGCTGGAACAGCCGGTGAATCGTTTCGCCGAAAGCGCCAAGCTTGCCACAGCGGCGCCTGCGCCAGCGCGGCCCGCTTTTCAGCTTCAGGCCGCACCACCAGCCCGGCCTGCGCCAGCGGCACCCTCCATTCCCATGGGCGATGCCGCGGGCCTCAATTCCATTGCAGAAATCGCCCAGGCACTGAATTTCTTCGAAGCTCATCCCTTGCGCAAAAACGCGATGAAGCTCTCTTTTTTCGAAGGGCCCGAGCGGGCGGAGGTTCTGGTGATCGGCGATCACCCCCGCAAGGAGGAGGATCGCCAAGGTCTGGTGTTCGCCGAAAAAACGCGCCTGCTGCTGGCCAATATGCTGGCCGCCATCGGCTTGAAGCTGGATGATGTGGCCCTGATGAATCTGATGCCGTGGCGACCCTTGGGTGGTGCTGCGCCAAAGCCTGCCGAACTCGCCCCCGTTCTGCCTTTCGCGCGCCGCGCGCTGGAACTGGTGCAGCCGAAATTGATCCTCGCCTTTTCCGCCTTGCCCGGTCATCACCTTGCTGGCGGCGACGCCTCGATCCAGCGCCAGCGCGGCAAATGGCTGGATGCAGGTGGCGTGCCTTTGCTTGCCACCTTTCATCCAGATGACTTGTTGCGCATGCCAAACCTCAAGCGCCAGGCTTGGCGTGATTTGTTGATCTTCAAGGAACGCTTGTAATGGCTGAACGTGAGTTTATGCCCGTGGGCATTGCCGTGATGACGGTGTCTGACACGCGCACCACGGCTGAAGACAAATCTGGGCAGACTCTGGCCGACCGTATCTCTGCTTCCGGCCACCGCCTCGCGGGCCGCGTGATCGTGAAAGATGATGTGCGCAAGATCCGCGCCGCGGCGAAAAAGTTCATCGCCGACAAAAATGTCGATGTGCTGATTTCAACGGGCGGCACCGGCCTTACCGGCCGCGATGTCACCATCGAAGCCATGCGCGGCCTGTTTGAAAAAGAGATCGAAGGCTTCGGTGTTGTGTTTCACCAAATCTCATTTGCGAAGATCGGGACTTCCACCATGCAAAGCCGCGCCACTGGCGGCGTGGCCAAGGGCAAATATGTCTTCTGCCTCCCCGGCAGCCCCGGCGCCTGCCGCGATGGCTGGGATGAAATTTTGGTGAAGCAACTCGACTACCGCCACAAGCCCTGCAATTTCATCGAGATCATGCCGAGGCTGGATGAGCATCTGCGGAGGAAGTGAAATCCGATGCCCATGCCTTACGAATACCGCCGCCCAGGCGAGGAGTTTGACGCCTTCCTGCGCGATGTGATGGAGGTTTGCAATTTCGCAACGCGCAATCCGGCTTGCACCACAACAGAAGCCGTGCTGCGCACCTTCCGCCGCCGGCTTTCAGTGCGCGATGGTTTGCGTTTTGCCAATGTATTGCCGCCGGTGTTGCGAGCGATGTTCATCAAGGATTGGAATGGCGACGAACCACCCCTGCCCTTCGATGCGCGTGATGAACTCACCATCGAGGTGAAGTCACTTCGGCAGGATCACAACTTCTCGCCAGACGCGGCCATCGCCGATGTGGCCCGCGCGCTGCGCAAGCACGTGGATGAAATGAAATTTGACGCCGTGTTGCAGACGCTGCCTGCAGGTGCCGCTGAATTCTGGAAAGTGGATTAGGCGCGCATAAACTTTCCTGGCACGCCCACCCCATTCACCACCGCCAGCCCCAACATCAACACCGCACCGCCGATGAGTTGCACCAGCGTGATGCTTTCACCCAAAAACACCACGGCAGCGATCAGTCCAATCGGCGTCATCAGCAATATGAAAGGCACGGCCTGATCCACGGTGACGCTTTTCAACAATGTGAACCATGTCATGTAGGCCACATAGAATCCAAAGATGCCAACAAAGGCAAACAGCAACCATTGCAATGGCGTGGCCGTGACCAGCGCATTCCACTGCCCCTGTTCAAGCAGATAACTCGCCAGTGCAAGTTGCGGCGTGGCAAACCAGGCATTGGCCTTGAGTGTCATCGCGCCCGAATCTCTTGAGAGCACGCGGGCTGAAACCTGGCCCCCCGCCCAGACAAAGCCACTCAGCACAATCATAAGTACCGGGATGAGAGGTTGCCGGTGCTCTGGCAAGCCAATCACGATGACAACGCCAAGAACGGCAATCAAAGTGCCAATCACGCGCGCCCGGTTGAGCGGCTCACCCGCGATCAGCCAGCCCATGATCACACCGGCAGGCACTTGCGCCTGCAGCACAAGGTTTGATGTGGTGGCATCCACATCTTTCACCGCATAAAACAGAAGTGCGCCCTGAATGGTGACGGCCAGTGCGGAGATCAGCAGCAGTTTTGGCCATGTCGTTTTGAAAGGTTCGCGGTGCGTGCAAGCCATCAGCAGGCCAATGCCCGCATAGACCAGGAACATCATGAACAGCGGCGGAAAATGCTGCACCACCGGCTTGGCCAGCGTGAAGGTGAGGCCCCAACATAAGGGGGCAAGAATAGCGAGGCCAAGGTTGCGGGGGCTCATGCCCTGCCTTGGCCTGATTTGCACGCGACCCGCAAGGGCCAGCAAAAAGTTCTTGCATCGTTCTCTCATTTTGTTCTATATTTGTTCCATGGCGATTCTCATGGAAATGCGACAGCCTTCAGGGCTTGATCTTGCTGCTTTGGGCACAGGCAAACTCACCTCCCTGCCCCAGTTGGAGCGCGGGCGCGGTGCGCGGGTGAACCCCGGCGCACGGTTTGACCAACAGGCCAAGGCCTATGTCGATGATGGCTGGGAAACATTGGCCGAGCCGCAGAAGCTGCGCACCGAGATTTTCACCGAAACACCCAAAACCATCATCGCGCGCAATCAATCACCCGATATTTCTTTCGACCGTTCCATCAACCCTTACCGCGGCTGTGAACATGGCTGCGTTTATTGTTACGCGCGGCCCACCCACGCTTACATGGGCCTTTCCCCCGGATTGGATTTCGAGAGCAAGCTTTTCGTCAAGCCGAACGCGGCGGCTCTTCTTCGGGAGGAATTAACCGCGACCAATTATCAGCCCGCCACTATTGCGCTCGGTGCCAACACCGATCCCTATCAACCGATTGAGCGTGATTACCGCATCACCCGTCAGGTGATTGAGGTCTTGCAGGAATTCAACCACCCCTTCGGCATCGTGACGAAATCAGCATCTGTGTTGCGCGATCTCGACATTTTTCAGCCCATGGCGGCCAAGGGCCTGGTGAAGGTGGCGATCTCACTGACGACGTTGGATTCCGATCTGGCCCGGCGCATGGAGCCACGCGCCTCAACGCCAATGAAGCGGCTTTCCGCGCTGGAAATCTTGAGCAAGGCAGGCATTCCCACTGTGGTGATGATGGGCCCGGTCATTCCCGGCCTCAATGACAGCGAAATTGAAAACATCCTCAAAGCCGCGCGCAATGCCGGTGTGAAGGAAGCTGGCTACACCATGCTGCGCCTGCCGCTTGAGGTGAAGGAGATCTTCAAGGATTGGCTGGAAAAAGAATATCCAGACCGCGCCGCCAAGGTTATGGCGCTGATCAAATCCGTACGTGGCGGCAAGGAGAATGACCCGAATTTTGGAACCCGCATGGCAGGCCAAGGCCCCTATGCCTGGACGATTGGGCGCCGTTTTCAACTCGCCGCGCAGCGCCTGGGCCTCAATACGAACCGCGTCAAACTGCGCACCGACCTGTTTGCTAAGCCCCCTCGTCCGGGCGAACAAATGAGTTTGATCTGACGAAGCGCTAGACTCTGATCATATTGGATTGATCCTAGCCCCACTTCGTCATTCCCGCGAAGGCGGGAATCCAGCTAGATCAGATGTGATATCTTCAAAAGCTGGGCCCCGGCCTTCGCCGGGGTGACGGATTGAGGTGAGCCGATTGAAGTTGATCAAACGCTCACACAACAAACCATCAAATGCGCTCACATTTGATGGTGAAAAGTTGCGTCAGCTTAGGGGATTAGAGCAGGATAACTCTGCCGGGGCTTACATGCCCTTCATCAGGCAACCCACAGCCAGAATGACATAGGCGAGAGCCATGATCCAAACTGATGCAAGCGGGATGAAAGCCAAAACGCCCAGCGCGGCCAGAACGCCTAGGGCTGCAACAACGAGCGAAATCAAGAAAACGATTTGGGTTGGCGCGTTAAGTTTCATGGGTGTTACCTCCGGTTGATTCGGATTTAATTTAGCACGTGCGGGCGAGTGGATGCGAGCATCCACCGCTCTAAACATCGCCCTTGCCTCACTCACACCGGATAATTTGCCCCGTCACCGCGCCTTCAATGCTCTTGGCATAAGCCAATCCCACTTCACGGTTTGAAACGGGCCTGTGGCCAGGGAAATAGCCATCATATTTCTGCGCGGCCACTTCGAGCAACCCAGGGCTCACCGCATTGATGCGGATACCACGTGGCATTTCGATTGCAGCCCCGATCACGAATGAATCAATGGCACCGTCTGTGGCTGCCGCATTGGCGCCCTGGCGAATGGGCTCATGCGAGAGAATACCACTGGTCAGCGTGAAAGAGCCGCCATCATTCACATGGCCCATGCCCAATAGCACAAGATTGATCTGGCCCATCAGCTTGTCCTTCAGGCCATCGAGAAACAGCTTCGGCGTCATGTCCACAACCGGGCCAAAATGCGAATGCCCCGTGCAGGCCACAACCGCATCCACCTTCCCCAGTTTCTTATACATGGCGGCAACCGAGGCATCGTCCATCAGATCCACGTTCACATCGCCCGTCTTGCGGCCCGCAATGATGATCTCATGGCCTTTGGACAAACACGAAAGGGCAGCTTGGCCCACGGCCCCAGCGCCTCCTGCAACAAGAATGCGCATGCTCATTGCTCCGTCTTCACGCCCTTGAGTTTGGCGAAAACAGAATCGGCGTCATAAGTCTTGTCATCATCGCGCGATGGCGGAGCCGCAGCCTCAGCCGCCTTCTGCTTTTCAGCTTCTGCGGCCGCATGGGCCGCCGTGCCTGAAACCTCATGCGCCGGAATCAACGTGCGCGGTGCGGCACTGTCGCCCGTGATTTTCTTGTTTCCTTTTGCCGCCGCCTTCTGCACGGCAAGATCCAGCTCCAACTGTGAGCACAGGCCCAGTGTGACTGGATCAACCGGCTTGATATTCTGTGCATTCCAATGGTCGCGGTCACGCACCGAGGCAATGGTGTGCTTGGTAGTGCCCACCAGTTTCATGATGGCGGATTCTGGAAGCTCTGCATGGTTGCGCAAAAGCCACATGATGGCATCCGGCCTGTCGCCACGGCGCGACACCGGCGTGTAGCGCGGACCAGCGGTGGAACGCTTCACTTGCACATTCACCTTGGAGGTGATCAGGTCAAGCTTGTGATTGGAGTCAGCCTCACCCTTTTGGATTTCTTCGCGCGTCAATTGCCCGGCGGTCACAGGGTCCATGCCCTTGATGCCGGCGGCCACGTCACCATCGGCAATGCCCTTCACTTCCAATTCATGCAGGCTGCAAAAATCGGCAATCTGCCTGAAGGACAATGAGGTGTTTTCAACCAGCCAAACGGCGGTGGCCTTGGGCATCAGCGGTGCGGACATAGGTTCTCTCCTTTTCGGAACCGGTTGCGGGCTCCGAGGCGCGATTTGACATAACAGTGTCTGGAATGGGCCCTATATAGAGACAGCCCAGCGGCTTGGCAATGGTGGCCTGCCCTGAATTTGGGCATCACCCGAAGCCGCTGACACGACCCATTTCAGTGCCTATTTAGGATTGATCCAGCGGATTCTGCGCATCCACAGTTCTAGGCATGGCAAGCCGTGGTGCGGCCCAACGCAACAGGTTCCAATCCCGCAGCATGCGCCGGCCAGCGTTTTCTGGAATTTGCTCAGTGATCGGCGCAGAAACCTCTCCCAGGCGAGCGATGATGATCTCTTGGGTATTGCCAATGTTCTCGTGCAGAATGCCGTGGCGATCAGATGTCACCATGTGAATGCGCTTTTCAAGCGAGCCGACACGCTCATGAATCATCAATGCACTTGCAGAATCCACCACCGGGTCATCCGAGCCATGGATAATCATCACCGGGCAGGAAACCTGCGGCAAATTCTGATGCAGCGCCCGGGCAACCTTGTGTAATTCAGCCAGCGCATGCACTGGCATGTTGCTATGTTCAAACTCAGGATGTTCCGGCTGGCCGCGCTGGAACGGTTTGACGCCATGTGGCAGATAAAGCCACTTGCCGAATGTGTTGGCGAAATCCAGGACCGGCGCATAACGCAAGCCGCGTGCACGGAACTTCAAGGGTGCCGAAACCGCAACAACCGTCGCAAGGCTCTGCGGTTTTTCAGCGGCCAGCAGCAGAGCGAGCGAGGCCCCGGTTGCAAAGCCAACAAGGCTCACATCGCGCGAGATATGCGACATGATCTCATAGCCGCGCCGCACTGAGGAAAGCCACTCCTGCCAGCTGCGGTCATGCAAATCTTCAGGCGCTGTGCCATGCCCCTTCAGGCGTACGCAAATGACCGGGTGGCCCTGCGCCGCCAGCCGATAGGCAAAATCCTTGAGTTCAACAGGTGAAGCCAAAACACCATGCACTAGAACAACGCCATGCCTCGTGGCCTTCTGCGGCATGATGAGGGCGGCAGCGCCATAGCTGGGGTTCTGCTCCTGCATGTCTCTTGCAGGCTTCACGCGCTTGGTCGCCCCCCGCTTGTCCCGCTGATAACTGCGCAACTCATCATCATAAAGGTGCTGGCCCAGTGCTGCTCCCGTCAGCGGAACGGCTAGGGCCACAATGCGCGCAATAGGTGTCAGCGACACGATTTCATTGGCATAGACACGGATGATATTGGTCAATCGCGGATCACGTTCGCCCAAGGCGGCACTCAACGCGGGCAACAAAGTCAGGCTTGTATCACCGACCACCAACAAGCCCATGTCGGCAGCACTTTTGTAGAAATCGAAGAGAGCGCTGCCTTGATTCTTGTGCAAGCCCTCATAAACATCAGGATCAGCGAGGCTGCGATGCAAATGAAGGCCGGGCTCCCTCTGCACATTCTTGATGATTGCATAGAGCTGGGCGTGAAAATCAGCTTTCGAAATTTCACTCACATTTGCCTCTGCCAGGCGCAGGATCAATGCTGATGCAAGATGGCTGATATTCACCGTTACATTGGCATACATTTCCACCATGCACTGATCACGCAGCCGCCGCATGGTGCGGTTCATGGTCAAGGCGGCAAGGCGGTCACTCCAAGCCGTCGCCATGTCCTTGAGGCCGAACAAATCATCCAGGCTGTCGATTTGCTCGAAGATTTGGGCAAGGCCAATACGGTCAGCGCGTGTCCAGGCGAGATCCGGATTCACTGGCTTGCCAAAGCGGATGTCCATATCCGTATCGCGCAGCAGCAAATTGCCTTCCACTTGCAATTCTTCACGGCCCTTCTGGTTGAGTCTGAATTTCAGGAAGTCAGCGGTGCGCAACAGCGCATTTTCGCCCGTGTGCAAGGGATGAAAAGTGATGTTGGAAGGAACAATCAGCGTGGGCTTGCGTGCAGCGGCAATGAGAGCCTCTTGATCTTTCAGGCCAAGGGCAGCCACCCAGCGGTCCAGCCGCGCTTGATCGTTGGCTTCAAACACCGAGAGAATGCGCTTTTTGAAAACTTCCAGGATCACAGCCAGAGCGGCGGCCCCCTGATGATGGCCCGTGCGCGGCCACAGGGATTGCAAAAAGCTCGCATGGGGAGGTGCTGAAATGCTGCGATCCTTCATCATCGAGCCTTCAGGGAAAATGATCACCTTTTGCCCGCGCAGGATTTCGGCTGCCAAAAATGCCAACAGGCCGGGATGGTTGGAGGGCACGGCCCCCACGCCCCATAAAACCCTGGAGAAACGCTCGCTGCTTTCAAACAGCTCATGCGTGGCCACGCAGCGGCAATAGGCCCCCGTGGCCTGATAGATGAAATACTGCGGTATAATGGTTTCAAAGCGAGCGAAATGGTTGAACAGGAAGATTTGGCCATCTTCAACCACGCCCGGTTCGGCATGGGTTTCAATCTTCATGCCAAGGCGCTTGCGCAGCAAGCTGAAGGCCCGCACACTCCACTGGTAGAATGGCTCGTTAATTGCGAATTTAGATCGCGCGCCCATAATGACCACCTGATGCCGCACCTGCTGCGGCAGAAACTCTCCTCTGAAACGGAAACCCTACGCCAAGAAGCCTAAGGTTTCATTGCTAATAAATGGGGTGGTTTTGGCCGCACTTCAACGGCTCAAACCACCAGTGCAATCTTCCCCATGTGGTGATTGCTTTCCATCAGGCGGTGCGCGCTGGCGGCATCAGCCAGCGGGAAGGTCTTGAAAATCTGCGGCTTGCAACGCCCCGCCGCCAGCAGGGGCCAGACTTTCTCTTCCAGCGCACGGGCAATCACGGCCTTCTCCGCCACCGTGCGCGGGCGCAAGGTGGAGCCCGTGTAGGTGAGGCGCTTCACCATGATGGGCAGGAAGTCTGCGGTGATGGTGGAACTTTCCTGAAAGGCGATCTGCACGATGCGCCCGTGTAGGGCCGCTACGGCAAGGTTGCGTGGCACATAGGAGCCGCCCACCATGTCGAGTGTAACATCGGCGCGCAGGTCCCGCGCCTTCATTTCAGCCACAAAATCCTGAGCCTTGTAGTTGATGGCCAGATCGGCCCCGAGAGCCTCAACAAACTTGCATTTCTCCGGCGAACCCACCGTGGTGATGATTTTCGCGCCAAATGCCTTGGCCAGTTGGATGGCGGTGGAGCCAATGCCGGAAGAGCCGCCATGTACCAGCAAAGTCTCGCCCGGTTTCAGCGCGCCGCGCTCAAACACATTGGTCCACACCGTGAAATAGGTTTCTGGCAGGGCAGCAGCTTCGATCAGGCTCAGTCCTGCGGGAATGGACAGGCAGTTATCCTCTGCCGCACAAGCAAATTCTGCATAGCCCCCGCCAGGGATCAACGCACAGACCTTTTCGCCCACTTTCCAGCGCCTGCAGCCCTGGCCCAGTGCAACAACTTCGCCCGCCACTTCAAGGCCCAGCGTTTCCGGCGCCCCCGCAGGCGGCGGATAACCACCTTTGCGCTGCAACACGTCGGGCCGGTTAACGCCCGCAGCCGCCACTTTGATGAGAACCTGCCCCGGCCCGGCCACTGGGCGCGGCACATCGCCAACGGCCAAAACCTCCGGCCCACCAAAACCTTTGAGCGCGATGGCCCGCATCTGCGTCATTTCAGGATTCTCCGTTTGACACTTGAGCTGCATTTGCCGCTGTTGCATCATCCTAACACAACTGAAGGCCCCTGACATGGACGAAGACCTGCCCCGCAAGGCGCCCAACATGGTTATCGGCGAAAATATCGATTCCATTTCGGTGGCCGAATTGGAACAGCGCATTGTGACTCTGGAGTCAGAAATCGCCCGGCTCCAAGCAGAGATTACCAGAAAAACCGCAAGCAAGGCCGCAGCATCGGCCTTTTTCAAAACTTAAGCAATTTTTCGGCTGATCCGTTAACTGTTCGGTAATACTTAATGTTTAGAAATTGAATCAACCCAGACCTTTCTGGGTTTCTCCGAGTGGTTTTCCACTCTGTTTGACGCCTCCCTGTTAATAACTCAAAGCCGCGCATTTACGCGGCTTTTTTTTGGCCTAGAACTTGCTGGTCTCTGTGTCGAGCGTTCCATATTGACGGGTGGGTTAACCATGGTCATTATCAATGACGGGAGAGACGGTAAGTTGGGTA
>JAYTIG010000305.1:0-4511 GCA_043731995.1 Hyphomicrobiales bacterium | reverse complement strand
ATTCTTTCTGAGGGCTGAGAGCTATTTCAATGTGGCGAGCAATATTGAAGAAATGGATAGCCACAACGATTCAAGAGTCAATTCTCCACCCGTGAAGTCCTATTACGGCGGCAAGTCCCTTCACGAACAATCCCATGGCGAATCCTTCTTTGCCCTCTTTGAAAACCGTTTCGGTGGCAATGGCCTCTACATTCTCGACGAACCGGAAGCCGCCCTTTCCCCTTCGCGGCAGATGTCACTGCTGACGCGCATGCGTGATTTGATCGCCAAGAATTCACAATTTATCATCGCCACACATTCCCCGATCCTAATGGCTTATCCGGATGCGTGGATTTATCAGATCAGCAGCCGCGGTATCGAACGCATTGCCTATGAAGACACTGAACACTTTTAGGTGACGCGGCACTTTCTCAACCATCGAGAAGTGATGTTGCGGCAGTTGTTCGAAGAATAGATCAAGCCACCTTTTGCTTCATTGCCTGCCATTCGCGCCAGGCCAGCAGAATGATGAAAGCATCAAAGATAGAAATCACCACCAGCAGTGGCGCGTGCGTATATGAGAACCTGCTCAGTTGATAGATTATGAAAGCCGCAAGTGCCGAAATACCAATGGGGAAGGCCCAGAGCTTTTCGCTCCAGAGGCCCGCCACCACGCCGATTTTTACCAATCCATGTAACATCAAATAGATGCTAACAAAGGTGTGGTGGGATACGTCATATTCGGCAAGCTGATGCTGCATGAAGGTGGCAATAAAATCGTGCCTGTCCGCGACCAGCTGGTTTTTGAACATAAAGCGGATGAGCTGTGCAATAAATTCCGGCGGTGTGAGGTACATGCCAAGCCCCGCCACGAACTCGAGCAGGGCAAAAAGGCCTTTGAGCAGGATACTCACTAGAAACAGGATATGACGGGGATTGCGGTTCACGGGGGCTATTTGCAACGCTTTTGCACGCTTGTCACCTTGCAGAAAGTTCAGAGATGAAACCTGTGGTTCATGTTTCCCTCAGCCTCGAAGTTTAATATTGCTCAATCCCACACAAACTTCTGCACCACTTTGGGTTTGGCCAGCATATAGGCGTCGCAAACCAGTTGCAGGGGCGTGGTGTCTGTATCGGATTTCCGCGCCTTCAGCAGCTTGGCGAATTTGGCATAGATCATTTCATATTCTTCCAGTTTGGCTTCAATCGCCAGCTTGCCATTGATGCGCAGCGCACTGCCACCATTGGTAAAATTCATCTCCATGCCATCGGCGGTTTTGAGGTCGATGTTCCAGGTTTGCTCGCCGCGCTGGCGCCAATCAAAAACGGCACTCATGTCAGCGGGTTTGCCATCGCCCCGCTTGAAAGTGATCTGCACGCCAATGGGCGTGGCCCAATTCTCCGGCACTTCAATCACGCTGCTTTCAACGAAGATTGGCTCCGGCAGGATTTTGGTGACAGCTGAGAGCGCATTGATGCCGGGATCAAACACACCAAAGCCACCGGGTTGGGCAATCCATTCCTGCCCCGGGTGCCACCTGTTCACATCTTCTTTCCAGGTGATGCGCAGGAAAGTGACATGGCTGCCCTTCAGCAGCTTTTTCGCCTTGTCCAGCGCCTCGTTGTAGCGCGAATGCCAGGCAGCATAGAGCACGCGCTTTTTCTTCTTGGCATAATTGATCATTGCCAGCATCTCGCCCACTGTTGGCGTGGGCGGCTTTTCGATGAGAACGTCATAACCTGCGTCCAAGGCTTCGCGGGCCATGGCCAGCCGCACCGAAGGCGGCGTGCACAGGGCCACGCAATCCACTTTCACCTTGCTGGCAACCAATTCAGCCAGTGATTTGAAATGTGGCAGATCAGGCAGCGAAGCGTGTCGGCTGACGGTGGCCACCAGCTTGAACTTCTTGTTCTTGTTGATGCAGGGCACATGCTGATCTGTGGCGATCTTGCCAAGGCCGACGATTGCGATCTTATAAGCCATCATTCCTCACTTCAAAGCCGTATGCAGCGAAGCGAGCAGGGCATCCACTTCCTCCGCCGTGTTGTAATGGGCAAGGCCAACGCGCAAAACGCCACCCTTATCATCAAGCCCCATGCGCTTGATTGGTTCCAGCGCATAGTTGTGGCCAGACCAGACAAAGATATTATCACCTGCCAAATGTTTCGCCATGGCATCGGGTGCAACGCCATCCACCGTGAAGGATACAGTGGGCACGCGCCTGTGCATGGCATTGTCAGAGATCACGCCGCGGACGGTGAGGCCCCTGAACTGCTGCAAGCCATTGATGAGATGCAGCGTAATCTGCTGCTCATGGGCTGCCAAATTGGCCCAGGCAGATTTGATTTTAGCGGCCCGCGTTGCGCCGATACCAAATTGTTCGAGATATTCAATGGCCCCCACACAGCCCGCCATGCCTTCATGGCTTTGGGTGCCGGTTTCAAACTTGTGGCCAATGTCGCTGTCGGGTACGGCGCGCACCTTGTAGGCGAAAGTTTCCGCCAGCAGGTCTTTGCGTGCCCACAGAATGCCCTGATGCGGGCCAAACCATTTATAGGCGGAAGACACAACCACATCTGCCCCCAGGGCCTGCACGTCGATGGCATAGTGCGGGGCCATCTGCACCCCATCGAGATAAACCAGTGCGCCTGCCGCCTTGGCCTCGCGCGTGAAACGGGCCACATCATGCACGGTGCCTGTGCAATTGGAGGCCATGCCCATGGCCAGCAGTTTGGTCTTGCTGGTGAGCAGCCTTGAAAGCGCGTCATCAGGGAATTCATAGGTGCCGGTGTCGAAATCCAGCCACTTCACCACCAGTCCCAGATCCTGCGCGAGCAGCAGCCAAGGCGCCACATTGGCATCGTGGTCCATGCGCGAAAGGATGATCTCATCCCCCGCCTTGAACTTCTTGCCCAGGCAACGTGAGAAATGAAAGGTCAGGCTCGTCATGTTTTGGCCGAATACGATCTCATCGGGCGAAGTGGCATTGTAAAAGTCCGCCAACGCCTGATGTGCCTCGTCAACAATGGCCACCGCATCTTGCGAGGTTTTGAAATAGCCACCCAGATTGGCATTCTTGAACTTCAGCACCTCCACCATGCGGTCAATCACCACTTGCGGCACCTGAGTGCCGGCGGGATTGTCAAAATAGATGCGGGGGCGGCCTTCGTCCTTCAGGCCAAGGGCAGGAAACTGCTTGCGGATGGTGTTCAAATCTAACGAAGCGATCAATTAATTCTCCCTAATTGTCATACCATAGCGGCTGTCTGCGCTTGCCTCAACCGTCGCAATCGGGCAAGTCCATGTCGCATGGTGCTGCGGGCCCCGTGCCTGCGGGTTTAAACTGCAAGCATAATTTGGAGTGCTGAAATGAGCGATGGTGGCGATCTTGATCTCAATTCCCTCAATGATGAGGAGCTTGTCCAGCAGATTCATGACGATCTTTATGATGGCCTGAAGGAGGAGGTTGAGACGGGGGTCAATATTCTCCTCGGCCGTGGCTGGGCGCCCTACAAGGTTCTCACTGAAGGACTGGTAGAAGGCATGCGCATCGTGGGCGTGGACTTCCGTGACGGCATTCTATTCGTGCCGGAAGTGCTGTTGGCGGCCAATTCCATGAAAGCCGGCATGTTCATTCTGCGCCCGCTGCTCATCGCCACTGGCGCGCCGCGCGTGGGCAAAATGATCATCGGCACGGTGAAGGGCGACATTCATGACATCGGCAAAAACCTTGTGGCCATGATGATGGAGGGTGCTGGCTTTGAAGTCATCAACCTCGGCATCAACAACCCGGTTGAGAATTATCTTAAGGCGCTGGACGAGCACAAGCCCGACATCATCGGCATGTCAGCACTGCTCACCACCACCATGCCCTACATGAAAGTCGTGATCGACACGATGAAGGAAAAAGGCTTGCGCGATGACTATATCGTTCTCGTGGGTGGTGCGCCCTTGAATGAGGAATTTGCAAAAGCCATTGGCGCCGATGCCTATTGCCGTGATGCGGCTGTGGCGGTTGAAACGGCCAAGGCGATGATTGCCCGCAAGCATAATCAGTTGGCTGCGGGCTGATTTCGGAAGCCTTGAAATGATGAAAGCCGGGGAAATGCCCCGGCTTTTTTTGCCTGCATCGGCCTGCGGCCCGAAATGCAAAAAGCGCCAAACGGATGCCTGGCGCTTTCGCTATAGGAAGAGCATCTGCCCGAAAGCAGGCGCCGAAGTTATTACTTGCCCGAAGCGATGTGCGAGCCGAGGTTCGAGAACTGAACCGTAATCTGGGAAGCCAACTTTGGCATGATCAGAACGAGGGCAACGCCCATGGCAGCAGCGATCAGGCCGTATTCGATGGCGGTTGCGCCGGATTCGTCTTTGAGGAACTTTTTCATTTCAAAACTCTCCATTTTGTTTTCAGCACACATTCACCGATCCTCGGTGAAGTTGATGCCAAATTAGCTGGGTTCTTCTTAACTGGCGCTGAAATCAATCAAGCGAATGCAATCAAATGGTGGGTCGCTGAATCTTTGTGGTAAAG
>JAYTIG010000304.1:0-4512 GCA_043731995.1 Hyphomicrobiales bacterium | reverse complement strand
ACAGGCCACGGCGGCGACGCCGAGGGCGACACGCTGGTCTCTATTGAAAATCTCACAGGCTCTGCCTTCAACGACATGTTGACTGGCGATGCGGGCGCCAATGTTCTCAACGGCGGCAAGGGCGATGACATTCTCATCGGCGGCGCTGGCGCTGATACGCTCATCGGCGGCGATGGTACTGACACTGCTGATTACTCTGCATCCTCTGCTGGCGTTCAGGTGAGCTTGGCCACGGGCACAGGCCATGGTGGCGATGCGGAAGGTGATACGCTGACCAGCACTGAAAATCTGACGGGTTCTGCCTTCAATGACACGCTGACTGGAGATGCGAACAACAATGTTATTTCCAGTGGCGCTGGCAATGATGTGATCGATGGCGGGGCAGGAACTGACTATATCTATGGCGGTGACGGCAATGATGTCATCACCGGCGGTGAAGGCAACGACTTTGAATATGGTGGTGCGGGCAACGACACTTTCCTTGTCGAGTGGTCTTATTCCGGGGATTACTATGATGGCGGTGATGGCATTGATACGTTCAATGCTGATGTGCCTGTGCTCAACCAATATGCCCAGTATATTGATCTCGCGACAGGCACTAACAACTGGCAGGATCATTTCATCGGTATTGAAAACATCATCGGCAGTGCCGTTGCAGACAAGTTCTGGGGCACCGATGGTGCCAACGAGTTCCATGGCCGCGATGGCGACGATTTGCTGGATGGCCGCGGCGGTGATGACAAGCTCTATGGCGAGAATGGCAATGACGCGCTGATCGGTGGTGCGGGCAACGATCTTCTCGATGGCGGAACCGGTAATGACATACTTATCGGCGGCACAGGTGCTGATATCCTGATCGGCGGCGATGGCGTGGACGTGGCCGACTATTCAAGCTCTTCTGCTGCCGTCCAGGTGAATCTGGCATTGGGCACAGGCCACGGCGGCGACGCCGAGGGCGACACGCTGGCCAGCATTGAAAACGTAACCGGCTCTGATTTCAACGACACATTGACAGGAGACGCCGGCAACAATGTTCTCAATGGTGGCAAAGGCGATGACACGTTGATCGGCGGTGCCGGTGCAGACACGCTGATCGGCGGGGACGGCAACGACACAGTTGACTATTCCTCATCCGCAGCAGGCATCGTGGTCAATCTCGCGTTGGGCAGCGGCCAGGGCGGCGATGCACAAGGCGACACGCTCATTTCGATTGAGAATGTTGTTGGTACCGCCTTTGATGACACGCTCACCGGCAATGCAGGCAGCAACAACCTCTTTGGAGGGGCGGGCAATGACCACTTTGTGGCTTCTGGCGGTGGTGATCACTATGATGGCGGGGCAGGCAGCGATTGGGTTGACTACCGGCCTTCCGATGTGGGCGTCTATGTCAACCTTGCAACTGGTGCTGGCCATTTCGGATTTGCTGAGGGTGACACTTACACCAGCATCGAAAACATTCACGGCTCAAACTTTGATGACACGCTGATCGGTGATGACAATGCCAATGTGATTTATGGCGGAGGCGGTTCTGACCATATCTATGGCGGCGGCGGCAATGACATGATCTATTCCGGCGGCGGCTACGACTATATTGACGGCGGTGCAGGTATTGATACCGTGTCCTATTCAGACTCATGGAGCTATGTCGTTGTCAATCTTGAAACAGGCGTAGGCCAGTATGGCGCGGCCTCGCGCGATACCATTGTGAATGTCGAAAATGTGGTTGGTTCCAACTACAATGATACGCTGACAGGTGATGCAGGTGCCAACAAGCTGGATGGCGGCGCTGGCAATGATGTGCTGCATGGCGGTGCTGGCAATGACATCCTGATTGGCGGTTCAGGCGCAGATGTGCTTGACGGCGGCGATGGCGTTGACACCGCCAGCTATGAAACCGCAACCGCAGGCGTGACGCTCAATCTCGCCACCGGTGGCACAGGCGGCGATGCGGCAGGTGACACATTTGTCAACATCGAAAATCTCAAGGGCTCTTTCTTCAATGACGTGATGACGGGTGATGCCAATGACAACCGCATGGATGGTGGCGCTGGCAATGACACCCTCAGCGGTGGGGCGGGCAATGACACCCTGATCGGCGGCGCTGGCAATGACATCCTCACTGGTGGAGCAGGGGCGGACGTGTTCCAGTTTTCAGCAAATTTTGGCAATGACACAATCTCCGATTTCTGGGCTGGCTTGGGCCGAACCGATCGCATCCAGCTTCTGGGCACGGACATGCACAGCTATGCTGATATCTTGGCCCATGCTGAAGAAACTGCGACCGGGGTGACCATCCATATTGACGCCGGGCATGACTCAATCATGCTCACCGGGCTTCATCTCAACCAACTTGTGGCTGACGACTTTCTGTTTGCCTAGGCGGGATAAGGGACTCTGGGTTGTCGAGCACCTTTTTGAGAGCCACAATCCTTCATTCGTCACACGAGCGGCCGCGCTCTGCCATAGCGAAGCTAGACTCTGATCATCTTAAATTGATCCTACTCCACTTCTTCATTCCCGCGAAGGCGGGATTCCAGCTTGGTCACATTTGCGACACTCAAAAGCTGGACCCCGGCCTTCGCCGGGGTGACAGAATAATGGAAGTTGATTGAAGTTGATCAAAGTCTAAGGCTTCGCGACGGCGAGAGGCTGAGGCCAAGCTTTGCCAAGCTGCGGCACTTGAAACTCTAGCTGGATGCCAGCCTTCGCTGGCATGACGGCAGCGTGTGTTGAGATTTAGGCCAAACGAAACTCCTTCGCGTCAAAGTGCGCCCGTTCAATGTGCGCGGGTGCTGACGGTGACTTGCGGTGCTGTCTTCTGCAGTGAAACCCAGCGGGTGGTTTCTTCCTGCGATTGGCGCTTGAGGAAGATATATCCGGTTTCATCCCAGCGCAGAATGCCGCTGCGGCGGTTGTCGAGCACATAGTCGCCCCTGTTGGTGACGAGCGTGAGCACGGCATGGCCTTCGCGGTTTTCGTCGAGCACGACGGTGATGAGCAGATTTGAAGGATTGAAGCCGAGACCCGTGAGGTAGCGCTTTTTCAGCAAGACATAGTCTTCGCAATCCCCGGCATCGACGGGATAAGTCCAGTAGTCGGCGACGCCATAAAGCTCCTGGTCAGTCGCCGGGCGGATCCTGGTGTTCACATAACGGTTGATCTGGGCAATCTGATCCCAGTTTTCGGTGTTGATGGCCAGTTGGCCGGCCTTGCCGCTTTTGAATCTGCACTCATCCTCGCCGCGACCACAGAATTCGACATAGCCAATGGGGGGAAGGGTTTTGCCGTAGGGAATGGCCGAAGCCATGTTCACACCTGGAGGCTCAAAATTGCCCTTGATCGGGTGTGTGCCCGGCGCCTGCGCCGAAGCCTGCCCCACACAGAGGCCAGCGAGAACCAGCCCCAAACCCAACACTTTACCCAACCCACGCACCATGGGAGGGAGTGTAACCTTAACAAGTCCTTAACGCGACAACACAGTTAAGAAATGGTTAATGGGTTCCGGCGGATTTGAGACAAATGTGAAAGATGCTGCAAGACCTACAGCATCGAGAGAACAAGTGGACTCACTTGTGAGCGAAAAGATGCGACCAATCAAATATCTAGAGCGTGCGGGCGAGCGGATGCGAGCATCCGCCGCTCTAGGGCAGCAGCAAAAAGCCCGTCCATCTTGCGATGAGCCGGGCTTTCAATTTTGGGGCAGGGAAGGGAGCTTGGGCTCCGCACTCTCTGCCTTTACCCGCAATTCTATCGGGCTATCCTTGTTTGTTGATGGGCGGCGATCAGGCCACGTTGGCCATTTCTTCTTCAGCACCGCCCATGGGTGGTGCACCTTCGCGCAGCACATAGCCGCGGCCCCAGACAGTTTCGATGAAGTTCTTGCCTTCAGCGGCATTGGCCAGCTTCTTGCGCAGCTTGCAGATGAACACGTCGATGATCTTGAGTTCAGGCTCATCCATGCCACCATAAAGGTGGTTGAGGAACATTTCCTTGGTAAGCGTGGTGCCTTTGCGTAGCGAAAGCAGCTCCAGCATTTGGTATTCCTTGCCAGTGAGATGCACGCGTTGGCCGCCCACTTCCACCGTCTTGGTATCGAGGTTGACCAGCAATTCGCCTGTGTGAATGACGGATTGGGCGTGGCCCTTGGAGCGGCGCACCACGGCGTGGATGCGGGCAACCAGTTCATCCTTGTGGAATGGCTTGGTCATATAGTCGTCAGCGCCGAAGCCAAGGCCTTTGACCTTGTCTTCTATGCCAGCGAGGCCTGAGAGGATCAGGATTGGCGTGCCCACTTTGGAGACACGCAGTGATTTCAACACTTCATAGCCGGACATGTCAGGCAGGTTGAGATCCAGAAGGATAATGTCATAGTCATAGAGCTTGCCGAGGTCGACACCCTCTTCGCCCAGATCGGTGGTGTAGACATTGAAGCCTTCAGACTTCAGCATCAACTCGATTGATTGGGCGGTGGCTGTATCGTCCTCGATCAACAAAACCCGCATCGTTTTCCCC
>JAYTIG010000303.1:0-1634 GCA_043731995.1 Hyphomicrobiales bacterium | reverse complement strand
GGGCAAGATGCAAAAGCGAGATGGCTTGATCGGCGTTTGCCGGATTTTCACCAGCTAACAGCATTTGAGCATGAAGAATCTGCAAAAGTCCATTGTTGGGTAGCAAGCTGCGAGCCTTCACGATGGCGGGCAGGCCCTGGTCTGCCTTGCCATTCTCAAGATAGGCTTGGGCCTTCAGTTCCCAAAAATACGGGTCTTGGGGCAGGTCATGCGTCAGGCTGTCGATTATGGGTAGGGCTGAGTTCAAGTCTCCGCGGCGAAAGAAAACGATGGCTCGCGCATAACGTGCAGGCAATGAATTGTCGCTGTTGGGATATTTCTGGAACACCATTTGCGTCTGCAAGAACCCGATCAGCTTAGCTTGTGCAAGTTTGTGGCGCAGGACCAGAGCAGGGTCATCTGGTTTATCATAATCCGGTGAGGCCTTGGCTTCAGCTTCCAGCGCGCGGATGCGGTCAAATGGCATTGGATGGGAATAGGCGTAGGGGTCAGTGCCTTGGGTGGTGGCGAGCGATTCATTGGCCAAAACCCGAAACAGGTCCAGCATTCCTTTGGCGCTTTGATGAGTGGCCGCAAGATAGCGCAACGCACTTTCATCCGCCGTCGCTTCCATGGAGCGCGCATAGACCAGAAAGTTGCGCTGAGCCACGGATTGTGAACCGAGGATAGCGGCTTGGCCCGCTTGGGCCGCACCACTGTCTCCCGCCATAGCCCCGCCGATCATGGCAGCAGCGCCAAGTAACGCACCAACCACGGCGATGGTGCTGGCCTGATCCAGTTCGGTGCGCGCTTTGGCCAAATGTCCGCCGGCGATATGGCCGGACTCATGCGCCAAAACGCCGATCACTTCGTTGGGGCTTTCGGCCCTTGTGACGAGCCCGCTGTTGATGAAGATGCGTTGGCCACCGGAAACAAAGGCATTGATGCTGGGTGCACCAATCACCACAACCCGGGCGGCTTTGGCATTGATCCCAGCAGCTTTGAAGATCGGCCCCGAGTAAATGCGAAGCAAGCCTTCAATCTCGGCATCGCGAATGATGGGCGGCCCGTGATTGCGGGCTTTCTTGTCGCTTTGGTCGGGAACAGCCATAGCCGTTTGCGTTGCCAGTGTTAGGGCAAACGCAAAAGCAAAAGTACGCCGCAATGAGGGCAATCTCATGCGCCGCACTTTGCCGCCAATTGCGGCAATAGAGCGGCGGATGCTCGCATCCGCTCGCCCTTACGCTCCAAGAATTTACGATGTCGCATCTCTTCGCTCTCAGGTGAGTCCACTTGAGAGCGCAATACTTTGGCGTGGCCTACTTGCGCTTCCACCATCCGCCCTTGCGTGCGGCTGGCTCTGCGGCGACGGTTGGTGCCGGGGGTTGCCATTTGCGTGGCTCAGGCTCTGGCACAAAATCCGGAATGTTGATCACCACCGGCTGTGGGCCAGGGGCAGATTCAACCGAACTGCGTTCAGTGCGTTCCGGCCTGTCGGGGCGCTCGGCCCGGGCTGGCCTATCGCCGCTCTCTGGCCTATCGCCCCGGTGTTCGCGGTCCCGGCCGCGGCCAAACTTGCCGCGACGCCGTCCACGCTTTTCGCCACGGTCTTCACCATTGCGTTCTTCGGTTGAACTTTCCGTACCAGATGAAGC
>JAYTIG010000302.1:0-1635 GCA_043731995.1 Hyphomicrobiales bacterium | reverse complement strand
GCAACTCTGGCACCAGCCGCCGCTGCTCCAGCCCCCGCAACCGCTGCTCCAGCGCCTGCACCCGCTGCGCCCGCGTCTGCCGTTAATGCGCCCGTCGTGACGCGCGTTGCCAAAGTGGTTGAGGCCCCGGCCCAGAAACCGGCAGTGAAAAAGGCGCCAGCCAAGAAGCCATTGGCGAAGAAAGTGGCGACTAAAATGCCAGTTGCAAAAAAGTCCGCTGTGAAGAAGTCAGCGGCCAAGAAATCTGCACCTGCAAAGAAACCGGGGAAGAAATGATGCGCGCTGAACTCATATCTTCCCTCACCCTGAGGTGCATCGCTGCAAGCGCTGCCGCGAAGGGTCACCGCTCCGAATTATCCGCGCATGCTTCGAGGCCCGCTGTGCGGGCACCTCAGCATGAGGAGACTTGCAATGCTCGCTGACAAAGACCGCATTTTCACCAATCTCTACGGCCTGCATGATTGGGGCCTGGAAGGCGCCAAGCAGCGTGGTTGCTGGCTCGACACCAAGTCCTTCATCGACAAGGGCCGCGACTGGATCGTGAATGAAGTCAAAGCCTCTGGCCTGCGTGGCCGTGGTGGCGCAGGCTTCCCGACCGGATTGAAGTGGAGCTTCATGCCCAAGGTGGTGGGCGAGCGCCCGCATTATCTGGTCGTCAATGCCGACGAGTCAGAGCCTGGAACCTGCAAAGACCGCGAGATCATGCGCCATGATCCGCATCTGCTGGTCGAAGGTTGCCTGCTCGCTGGCATGGCCATGGCCTGCAACGTGGGTTACATCTATGTGCGCGGCGAATATGTCCGTGAGCGTGAGCGCTTGCAGGCCGCGATCGACCAAGCCTATGAGGCGCGCCTGATTGGCAAGAACAACATCCACGGCTGGGATTTCGACCTCTATGTCGTCCATGGTGCTGGCGCCTATATCTGCGGTGAGGAAACCGCAATGCTCGAAAGCCTGGAAGGCAAGAAGGGCCAGCCGCGCATGAAGCCGCCGTTCCCCGCCAACGTTGGCCTCTATGGCGCGCCCACCACGGTGAACAATGTGGAATCCATCGCTGTGGCTGGAACCATTCTGCGCCGTGGTGCCACCTGGTTCAATTCCATTGGCAATCCCAACAATGTGGGCACCAAACTGTTCTGCATTTCGGGCCATGTGAATACGCCGTGCAATGTTGAGGAAGCCTTGGGCGTTACGTTCCGCGAGCTGATCGAAAAGCATTGCGGCGGCGTGCGCGGCGGTTGGGACAATCTGTTGGCCGTCATCCCCGGCGGCTCATCTGTTCGCATGGTGCCTGCGGCCCAGATCATCGACACGCCAATGGATTTTGACTCGCTCGGCAAGCTGCGCTCAGGTCTGGGCACGGCGGCTGTGATCGTGATGGATAGATCCACCGATCTGATCAAGGCCATTGCGCGGCTTGCAAAATTCTACATGCACGAATCCTGTGGCCAGTGCACGCCCTGCCGTGAGGGCACAGGCTGGATGTGGCGGGTGATGACCCGCATGGTGGAAGGCCGCGCCGAAAAGCTCGAGATTGACATGCTGCTCGATGTGACCAAGCAGATCGAAGGCCACACCATCTGTGCGCTGGGCGATGCTGCGGCCTGGCCCATTCAGGGCCTCATCACCCATTTC
>JAYTIG010000301.1:0-4520 GCA_043731995.1 Hyphomicrobiales bacterium | reverse complement strand
GTGGAAATCGACAGTGGTGGCCGCATTGATCACGGCACAATGTTTGGCCATGCCGTGAAAGAAGGCCTGATCGACCCGAAAAAATCCCTGCAAATCGGCCTGCGCACCACTTTCCTGGGCGAAACCACCATGGGCTTCCGCCTGATCTATGCTGATGAGGTGCATGAGAAATCCGCCGCCGAGATTGCCAGGATCATCGTCGACAAAGTGGGCCAGCAGAAGGCCTATCTCACTTTCGATATTGATTGCCTTGATCCTTCGGCAGCTCCCGGCACAGGAACACCCATTCCCGGCGGCCTCACCTATCATCAGGCAGCGTCAATCATTCGCAAGCTTACGCCCATCAATTTTATCGGCATGGACGTGGTGGAAGTATCACCACCCTATGACCATGCGGAGATCACTGCACTTGCAGCTTCAGCCCTTGTTGGCGAATATCTTTGCCTGCGCGCCTGGCAAAAGGGCGCGCGCGGCGCGGTGATGAAGGATTAACGGCCCAGCAGGATTTGTTGAGCAGGCCTCACCCCTGAGCCAATAGATTGACTATCGCCACTTCCGGGGCTTCGCGCTATTGCTGGCTTCCAATCCACCAAAGCCATGTGATGACCTCCAGCACCGCGCGCAACAACCTGATCGGCATTCTCTGCCTGCTTGCCGGCTCGCTGATTTTTTCCCTGCAGGATAGCGCTATCAAGGCGATCAGCGGCGGCAATGCCGTCACGCTGGCGATTGTGCTGCGCGCCGCAGTTTCCATCCCGATCCTGGCGGTCATCACGGCTTTCAACGGCGGGCTTGGGCAATTGGCGGATCCACAATGGCCGCGGCTCACCTTGCGCGGTGCCATCCTGCTGGTGTCCTACACCAGCTATTTCATGGCCTTTCCAGCGCTGCCCCTGGCCCAGGCGGTGGCGCTGTATTTTACCGCGCCCTTGTTTGTGACCCTGCTGGCTGTGCCGATCTTGCATGAGCGGGTGAGTGCAGCGTCTTTTATCGCCGTATGCCTAGGGCTGGTGGGTGTGTTTGTGATTCTGCAGCCGGGAACCGGCCTTTTCAACTGGGCTTCGCTGCTTTCGCTCATTGCGGGCTTTGCCTATGCATTGGCGCAAGTTCTGGCCCGCAAATATGGTGCTGAAACTTCGGCCAGCGTCATGTCTTTCTACCAGAACACGGTCTATCTTTTTCTGGCTTCTGCAGTTGCAGCCGTGATCACGGCCATTGGCCTCAAACCGCCGGGCAACCCGAGCCTTGATTTTCTCTTCCGCGCCTGGGCCTGGCCCACGCAGCATGATGCGGCACTCATGGCGGCCTGCGGTGTGATTGCGGCCGTGGGCTCCACCTTGCTCACCAATGCCTACCGCGTCGGCAAGGCCAGCGTGGTCACACCCTTTGAATATGCCGGCATGATCTGGGCTTCCACTTTTGGCTTTCTGTTTTTCGGTGAAGTGCCGCGCCTTACCACGCTGATGGGCATGGGCCTCATTGCGCTCGCAGGCCTGCTTGCGCTTTTGGCGGGTGCGCGAAAATAAACCGCAACGATGCTGCGCTGCGAGACAGCGGGGTTCACAGTCAAGCTGATTCCGAATTAGTCTGATGCCATGAACACCAGCAACGCTGCACCACTCGCCCGCCGTCTGACCCAGGCCATCACCTATTCCGATGTGATGGATGTGCTCTATCAAGGCCTCAATGATTTTGCCCGCGCGCCATCGTTCGGGCTGTTCTTTGGCGGCTTCTATGCCTTGGGCGGATATGCGCTCGTCATGCTGCTGGAATATTACCGCACGGTCTGGCTCATTCTGCCCTTGGCTTTGGGCTTTCCGTTGATCGGGCCCTTCGTGGCCGCAGGCCTCTATGAAGTGAGCCGCAGGCTGGAGGCACGGCTGCCCTTGCGCTGGGCGGATGTTCTGGCGGTGGTCTGGAACCAGAGCCGCCGCGAGATGGGTTGGATGGCCTTTGCCGTGCTCTTCATCTTCTGGGTTTGGGTCTATCAAATCCGCCTGCTGCTGGCGCTGTTCATGGGCTATGCCGCTTTCTCAAGTGTGGATGGCATGATGGGCGCATTGAGCCAGCCCAATGCCTACACCTTCCTCGCCACCGGAACCGTCGTGGGCGCTGCACTCGCCTTTGCGCTTTTTGCAACCACGGTTGTTTCCATGCCCCTTCTGCTCGACAAGCCACTTGATTTCATTAGCGCCATCATCACCTCTTGGCGCAGTGTGATGGAAAATTTCGGCCCGATGATTTTCTTTGGCCTCATCGAGGCGGCGTTGAGTTTTGCTGCTCTTGCGGCGTTCTTCCTTGGCCTGTTTGTGGTGTTGCCTGTCTTGGGGCATGCCACCTGGCACCTCTATCGCAGGCTTGCGCCCCGCGTCTGACTAACATCAGGCATGGCAGTTTCGTCATGGTGCGCGTGAAGTTCTGCGGCTATCGTTGAACACAAAGGAGAAACCCATGCCCAAAACCTATGCAGACATGTTGGCCGCAGCCAAAGCCGTGGTGCCCACAATCTCGGTCGAAGAAGCCAAGAAATTGCTCGGAAATCCCAATGTGGTTTTTCTTGACGTGCGCGACGGCACAGAAGTGGCCAATGGCAAAGTGAAGGGCGCATTGCATGTGCAGCGTGGGCTTCTGGAAGGCAAGGTTGATCCGGCTTCGCCTGGCCATGTGAAGGAAATCACGCCAGAGAAAACCCTGGTGACTTATTGTGCCTCTGGCGGCAGAGCGGCCCTTGCCGGCCAGACGCTGAAGGAAATGGGCTACACCAAGGTTTTCAACCTCGGCAAATTCCAGGATTGGAAAGACGGCGGCGGGCAAACTGAATGACCGGGCCGGTTGGGGCCGTTTACAGAAGAACCCTGGCCTCGGTTGGCTTGTGCTTTCTCTTGGCAGGATGCGTGTTGCAATCACGCACGCCGGTCTTTTCAGAGAGCGACGCGGGCGCGCTGCCCGAGGCTTTGGGCGCGCGCCTTATCATGGAAAATCAGGACAAAGCTGGCTGGACGAAAGAAGAGGGCACCTTCACCTTGCGACCTGAAGGCAAACACTACGTGGCCAGCGACGGCGAAAAGAAATCCGACGTTGAAGCCTTGTTCGTGTCGCTCGGCATCAATTGGTGGGTGGTGCAGGCCGCAGCGTCGGGCGATCCTGATGCCTATATGCTGGCCGAATGGGCGGGTGGTGCACTGCTGCTCCATCCATTGGAATGCTCCGACTTGAAATTGCAACCCAGCGCTGCCGCAGCCATCAGTTTTGAGGGCGACGATTGTTATCTGAAGGACAAGCCGGGCGTTGAATATTTCAGGCAATTCACCACCAGAACCATCCCCGCCACAATGCGCCTGACACCGCTGAAATAAGCTTCACCAGCATTCCATTGCGCAAACCTTTTTGAGGAGAGGTTGCGAGTGCGAGGGGTGGTGAGCAGGGCGCGTCACTTTCCGCCGCCCGCAGGCGCGGCGGATGAACCCGGCAATATAAGAACGCTGCGCACAATGCCCCCTCCTTTCCGGATCCATTGCAGCGGCATCATGGCACTTGAAATCAGTGTGCAGCGACACTATATGTAACAAATGATATTACAAATAAGGAGAGAGTGATGAAAGCTGCACGTGTGCATGGTTACGGCGATACCGATACGATCAAATACGATGAAGTGCCCAAGCCCACCGCAGGCGCTGGCGAAGTTCTGGTGAAAATTGAGGCTTCCAGCCTCAACCCCGTTGAAAGCTACGTGCGCCAGGGGTTCCTCGCACAGATGATTCCTTTGACCTTCCCATTCGTCTTGGGTCTCGACCTCGCTGGCACGGTTGAAGCCGTTGGCGCGGGCGTTGCGGGTTTCAAGGCTGGTGACCGTGTCATCGGCAAATTGCCGATCAATGGCAACGGCTCCAATCAGGAATATGTGGTTGCAACGCCGGGTCAGCTTGCCAAGCTGGCAGACAATGTGAGCTTCGCGGCAGGCGCAACCTTGCCGCTTGCCGGCTTGACGGGCCGCCAGGCGGTTGATCTCGTGGCCCCCAAAAAGGGCGACCGGGTCTTGGTCACGGGCGCGTTGGGTGCCGTGGGCCGTGCGGCCATTCAATATCTGAAAGAGATAGGCGCTGTTCCCGTAGCAGTCGTTCGCGCATCACGCAAAGCCGAAGCTGCCAAGCTGGGTGTTGAGGTGGTCGCCGCTGACGATGCCTCTGGCAAGGCAAGCTTCGCAGGTGCAGTGGACACGGTAGGCGGCGACGTAGTGCTGCACGCGGCCGCGCTGGTGCGTGATGGCGGCAAAGTCATCACGGCGGTGCAAGTGCCCGAAGGCGCCAACGCCGACAAGCGCGTCGATCTCCAGAATTTCTGGGCCAAGGACGACACTGCCATGCTGAAGCAAATCGCCGATGCAGCGGGCAAGGGCTTGCTGAACATTCCCATCGCCAAAACCTTGAAGCTCTCGCAGGTGGGTGAGGGCCACAAACTGCTGGCCGCCGGGCAGGTGGGCGGGAAGATTGTGTTTGTGCCCTGAGTGATTGCGACCTCCC
>JAYTIG010000300.1:0-4520 GCA_043731995.1 Hyphomicrobiales bacterium | reverse complement strand
CGATTGAATGCACTTCTTCAGCAGCAGCTCCCATGGCGCGGGCATGGGCTGAGAAATCCACTGCGAAGGGTTCAGTCTCGATATTGCAGTCGGCGATGAGATTGTTGAATGACACATTACCCGTGTTGTTCTGAAGCTTGTTGATCACGGCAAAGCCACCATTGTCGCAAACCACGATGATCAGTTTGCGTCCTGCGAGCACCGATGAATAAATATCGGAATTCATCATGAGATAGGAACCATCGCCTGTGAAAATGATCGTATCACGGTCAGGCTCAGTCTCCATTTGCGCGATGCGGGCGCCCCAGCCACCAGCAATTTCATAACCCATGCAGGAATAGCCAAATTCGATGTCAACGGTGCCCGTTTCAAGTGTTCGCCAATTCGCCGCCAATTCTGCCGGAAGCCCGCCAGCTGCGGCAACAACGCGGTCTCTGGGATGGCACATGGTGTTGATTGCACCAATCACTTGCGCATAAGACATGGGGCGGTTGTTGCCCTCTGGTGAGTTCGGGCTGATATTATCGTCTACATATCTATCCCAGGATTTGCGCTCAGCATCTGCAAGCGCGGTCCAGCCTTCGGCAAAGGTATGTCCGTCCAACGCCTGAGAAAGTTTGATCAGAGACAAAAGCGCATCACCAACAATCGGAAGCGCCATGTGCTTTCCGGAGTCATGTCTGCCGACATTGATGGTGATGATGCGGGCGTCGCGATCAAAGGCGGTCCATGATCCTGTGGTGAAATCCTGCAACCTTGTGCCCACAGCCAGAATGCAATCAGCCTGTGCCGCGATGGTGTTGGCAGAATTTGAGCCTGTGACACCAATAGGACCGATGTTCAAAACATGGCCATGCACGAGATTGGCCCTGCCGGCAATGGTCTCGACAATTGGAATGTTGTGCTTCTCCGCAAACTGGACAAGCTCGGTTGATGCGCCGGAATATTGCACGCCACCGCCAGCAATAATTACAGGGCGCTTCGCCACCTTCAACTGATGGGCCGCTGCTGTGATTTCAACATGGTCAGGAGCTTGCCGACGGATATGATGGGTGCGTTCAGCGAAGAATTCTTCGGGAAAATCGTAGCTCCAACCCTGCACATCCTGAGGCAGGCCTAGAAAAACTGGGCCGCAATCCGCTGGATCCAGCATCGTGGCAAGGGCTCGCGGAAGCGATTGAATAATTTGTGCCGGGTGCGTGATGCGGTCCCAATAGCGTGTGACACTTTTGAAGGCATCGTTCACACTTAACGTCGGATCACCAAAATGTTCCACCTGCTGCAAAACTGGGTCTGGCAGGCGGGTCACATAGGTATCGCCGCAAAGGAAGAGAATGGGTAGGCGGTTGGTATGCGCCAATGCCGCCGCCGTCACCATATTTGTGGTGCCCGGACCGGCGGAAGCTGTCGCGAACATGAAGCGGCGGCGCAGTTTCTGCTTTGCGTAGGCCACGGCTGCAAGTGCCATGGATTGTTCATTCTGACCACGCCAGAGGGGCAACTCGTTGCGATATTCATGCAATGCCTCGCCCAGGCAGATCACGTTGCCATGTCCGAAAATACCAAAACCGCCACCACAGAGACGCTGTCTTGTGCGCTCAATTTCAATGAACTGGTTGGCCAAATAGCGCACAAGGGCCTGGGCTAAAGTCAAGCGAACGGTGCGAGGAACATTTGGCATGGCATTCTCCCTGTGGACTTGACGGCGCAGACTAGATGGTGTTTATTGACTTTGCAAGCGCTTGCAAAAAGGATCCGATAATGACGCAAATTGGTATCGGAATTGTCGGCGGGGGGTATATGGGCAAGGCCCATTCTGTCGCCATGAGGGCCGTCGGCGCAGTGTTTGACACCGCCCTTCGCCCTTCACTTGAGGTTATTTGCACAACGACAGATTTGGGGGCATCTGAGAAGGCGCGGCAGTTTGGATTCAAACGCGCAACATCACACTGGCAGAACATGATCGATGATCCTGCCGTGCAAGCCATCGTGATCGCCAGCCCACAGGAGACCCACCACGAAATTGCGTTGGCCGCCTTTTCCCGTGGCAAACATGTGCTGTGTGAAAAGCCGTTGGGTCTCAATCTCGAGCAAAGTCGAACCATGGTCAAGGCGGCCGAAAGCAGTGGCTGTGTTCACATGGTTGGGTTCAACTATATCCGCACGCCCGCATCACAACTTGCACGGCAGATTATCGCGCGTGGCGAAATTGGCGACATCACCTTCCTTCGCGCCGAACACACGGAAGATTTTTTGAGTGATGCCTCTATCCCCGGCGATTGGCGCACCCAGGGCCATGCCAATGGCAATATGGGAGATCTGGCACCACATATTGTGAACGCCGCTTTGGCACTGGCTGGCCCCATCACCTCACTCGTGGCTGATATCGCAACGGTTCATAAAACAAGAGGTGGTGTCGCTGCGACAAACGATGACCAAAGCGCCATCATGTGCCGCTTTGCTAGCGGGGCCATGGGGCAATTGTTTATCAGTCGCGTCGCCACAGGCCGCAAGATGGGATATGCCTATGAGATCCATGGCACCAAAGGCTCGATCCGTTTTGACCAAGAAGATCAAAATTCCCTGTGGCTCTTTCGCGCAGAAGGCGACGAAGCGCGGCGTGGTTTTACCCGGATTCTCACTGGCCCATTGCACCCTGATTATCAAGCATTTTGCCTCGGACCTGGGCATGGCACTGGCTATCAAGACCAGATCATCATAGAAGCGCGCGATTTTTTGCAAGCCATACATGAAGGCAAATCACGCTGGCCAAGTTTTCGCGACGGCATGCAGGTAAGTGAAATCATTGAAGCCAGTTGGCGATCATATGAAGCGCGCTGCTGGGTTGATGTAAAAGATATTTGAGGACCCGAAATGACGATCAAGATTGGAAATGCACCATGCTCATGGGGTGTTGAATTTGCAGATGATCCGCGCAATCCAAGTTGGACACGCGTCTTGGATGAGTGCAAGGCCGCAGGTTATGATGGCATTGAACTTGGGCCAATTGGCTTCATGCCTGAGGACCCCGCTAGCTTGGGCGATGCAATGGCTAAACGCGGTTTGCAATTGATAGGCGGCGTGGTGTTCCGGCCCTTTCATGATGCGGGCAAATGGGATGAGCTGAAGGATGCCGCCAACCGTACCTGCAAATCCCTCAAAGCGCATGGAGCACAGCATCTCGTGCTGATCGATTCCATTTCACCGCGTCGCGCGCCGACAGCAGGGCGACCCGATGAAGCTGAACAAATGTCAAAGTCGGAATGGGATGGATTTGCTTCGCGCTTCCGCGACATCGCGAAAATGGGCAGCGAAGACTTTGGCCTCACTGTGTCATTGCATCCTCATGCTGCTGGTTTCATGGATTTTGAAAAGGAAGTCGAACGGCTGCTGGGCGATGTTGATCCAAAGCTGTTGAAGCTGTGCCTTGATACGGGTCATTCGCACTATGCAGGCTTTGATCCTGTGGCCTTTATGAAACGCCATCGCGACAGGCTGGCCTATGTACACTTCAAGGATATTGATCCAGCAGTGAAAGCCGATGTTGTGGCCAAGCGCACCGATTTTTACACAGCTTGCGGGCAGGGCATTTTCTGTAACCTTGGTAAGGGCATGACCGATTTCAAAGCGGTGCGAAAGTTGCTGCTTGATATGGGTTACGATGGCTGGTGCACTGTGGAGCAAGATTGTGATCCAGCAGGGCCAACAAGTCCCGTGGATGATGCTCGCGCCAACCGCGACTATCTGCGTTCAATGAATTTCTGATCACTGGAGTTTTACATGGCACGTCTCAATTGGGGAATGATTGGCGGCGGCGAAGGCAGCCAGATTGGCCCCGTGCACCGCATCGCTTCGGCGCTCGATGCCCGCTTTGATTTCAAGGCGGGAGCGCTTGATGCTGATCCGGCGAAGGGCCGCGAATTTGCCCAGCGTCTGGGGATTGCCGCCGACCGGTCCTATGGTGATTGGAAGGAAATGCTGGTGGGCGAGAAATCCCGGAAGGATAAGCTTGACCTGGTGACGGTCGCCACCCCTAATTCCACCCACTATGCCATCACCAAGGCATTTCTAGAGGCGGGCATCAATGTGCTATGCGAAAAACCCATGACCGTGACGGTCGACGAAGCGGAAGATATAGTAGTCACAGCCAAGCGCACCGGTGCCATTTGCGCCGTAAACTATGGCTACACAGGCTATGCGCTGGTGCGCCACATTCGGGCCATGATCGCGCGCGGTGACTTGGGCAAGATCAGGTTGATTGTCGTTGAGTTTTCTCATGGCTTCCATGCCGATGCTGCGGACGCCGACAATCCGCGCATGCGCTGGCGCTATGATCCTGCGCAAGCCGGCATTTCAGGCCAATTCGCTGATTGCGGCATTCACGCCTTGCACATGGCCGGCTTCGTCTCGGGCCAGAATGCCCGCGAACTCTCGGCCGATTTTGTATCGGCGATTACCAGCCGCAAACTGGAAGATGATGCCATGGTCAATGTGCGCATGGATGGGGGAACGACCGTTCG
>JAYTIG010000299.1:0-11591 GCA_043731995.1 Hyphomicrobiales bacterium | reverse complement strand
TGGTGTCATAAACCAGTTCCGGCACGATCTTGTAATGCAGCGGCGATGGATAGAGGAATGAGCGCACGCCCGAGAGCAGGGGCAACAGCAATCCGCCCAGCAGGCCAAAAGCGTGGAACACCGGCAGGGCGTTGAAAATCATATCATCCGGCGTGAAGGCCACGCGAGCCGCCGCCTGCTGCCAATTCGCATTGAGATTGCGGTGCGACAGCACAACGCCCTTGGGCACACCTTCAGAGCCTGAAGTGAACAGGATCACAGCAGGCTTGTTAGGGTCGCGCTCAGCATTGCGTGAAGCCAGTTTAGGGAAGAACTTGCCGAAAATTCCGTAGGCTTTGTCAGCCGCGCCAATGATGGCGCGCACATCTTCAAGATAGACGATCTTGCAGTCGCGCGAGAGAATCTCAATGTCGCCCTGCATCTCCGCAGTTTCGATGAATTTGCGTGAAGTGATGATGGTGCGCACTTGTGCCGCCGTGCAGGCTGCCGCCATGTTCAGTGCACCGGTTGAGAAATTCAACAAGGCCGGAACTCTGCCCTGCGCCATCAGGCCAAAGATGCTGAACGCCACGGCATTGGCATTGGGCAGCAACACGCCTACATTTTTTTGTGCGCCAACAATTTCAGCCAGCTTGCGCCCCAAAACCAGGCTGCCCATGATCACGCGGTTGTAGGAAAGGGGATTGCGCTGGATGTCTTCCAGCATGATGCGGCCCTTGCCATGCGTGATCGAGGCATCCAGCAATGTGTTCCACAGCGTGCGGTCGATGTTCGAGGTTTTGAACATCATGGTGGCCATCACGTCATAAAGCTTTTCCGCCTGCAACTGGCGCAGCGCGGAGCCGTGAACCCCTTCAGGCTGCTCAAACTTCACTGGTGGCAGAAAGGTCAGCGTGATCTTGGGGAACCAGCGCAGCCGCAGCTTGCCGCGCATGCGGCTGAAGGGTGAGAACAACGCGCCATCAATGCGCAAGGGCAAAACCCGCGCGCCAGCCATGCCTGCAATGGCAGCAGGCCCTTCATAAACTTTCATCAACCCGCCTGTGGTGGTGAGCCGCCCTTCGGGGAAAATCACCACCTTCTGGTGCCGCTTCAACCGGTTCACCAACTCGCGCAAGGCCATTGGGTTGGTTGGGTCAATGGGGCACATGTCGTAAAGAAAAAAGGCGGGTCTGGTCCACCAGGCCTTGGCCATATGGGTGTTAATGGCAAAGGCCGCCCGCTCCGGCAGGAAGCATGAGATCATCGGCCCATCGAGATAGCTTGTGTGGTTCGGCACAATCAGCGCCTTCTTGCCTGCAGCGTGATAATGCTCCCAGCCCCTCACTTCCACGCGGTAGAACAGGCGCAGCAGGAAACGCGCTGCAGATGCAAACAGCGTTTGCGGCATGGATAGCGTCAGGTATCCGACGATGGCCAGATTGGCGATGCCCATCAGCAGGTAAAGCCCGCGCACGCTAAGGCCCATGCCCAGCAGCAGGCTGGACAGCAGCGAGGCCACCACCATGAAAACCGCGTTCACAATGTTGTTGGCGCCGATCACGCGTGCGCGGCGATAATAGGGCGTGCGTGCCTGCATCAGCGCAAACAGAGGCACCACAAAAAGGCCGGAGCTGAAGGCAATCGCCGCAAGATCAAACAGGCTGCGCCAACCGGAGAAGTGGCTGAGCAATGCGCTTGGGGGTGAAGGCGCATCAGCGCTGCCCAAGGCCCCGAACTGGCCGGACGCAAAATAGAGATCAAAGGTGAAAAGGCTGAGCAGCAGGGCCGCCAGCGGCACGAATTTCAAAGTGATCTTGCCATTCTGCAAGCGGTTGCAGAAGGCTGAGCCAAGCCCTGTGGCCACGCTGAACACGGCAAGGATGGCCGTGGAGGTGGAATTGTCGGCATTCAACACATCCTTGGTGAAAGGCTGGATTTGCGCCAGAAACACCACGCCCAAGAACCAGAACCAGGAAATGCCCAGCAGCGCCAGCCACACATCGCGCTTTTCCTTGGCCTGCTTGAGAACGATGATGGTTTCGCTGACCAGGTTGTAATTGATCTTCATATCCGGCTGGGCCGATGGCGCTTTGGGGATGAACCATGCAGCCACATAAGCCATCACCGCCAGCCCAACCATCAGGCCCGAAACAAAATGCCGGCCATAGCCACCCAACACAAAGAATGAGCCGAACAACATGCCAAGCAAAATCGAAATCGCCGTGCCTGTCTCGATAAGCCCGTTGCCGCCCAGCAATTCATTCTTGGCCAAATGTTGCGGCAGGATTGAATATTTAATGGGCCCGAAAAAGGCGGCAATCACGCCAGCGCCAAACACGCACAGCCACTGCAGCCAGATCATCTCGGTGTAGAGCGAGAAACTGGCGATTCCGATCAGGAAGATCTCGATGAGTTTGACGCGCCGCGCAATCACCGCCTTGTCAAACTTGTCGGCCAGCTGCCCGGCCAGTGCCGAGAACAGGAAGAAGGGCAAAACCAGAAGGGCTGCCAGAATGGAATTGGCGGCATCGGGGTTTTTCACCACCTCGCGCAACGGGCCATAAATATAAAGCGTGGTCAGCGACAGCCGGAAAACATTGTCATTGAAGGCGCCAATCGCTTGGGCCACGAAAAGCGGCAGGAAGCGGCGCTTGGTCAAGAGAGCGAATTGGCTGTGGCCAGACATGGGCGTTCCTCAAAAATCTTTTTTCTTGAGGGTTGCCACGCCCGTTGCGTGATCGTCAAGCAAAGAGAATGGCGCGGATATATCCAGCGGTTTCCATATGATCTGCGGCCAGCCGCTTGGCACCCGCTTGCTCCAGCTTGCCCCGCCGCGCTGCATCTGGGCTGAAGCCAATGAAATGGGCCTTGTTATGCTGGCCCGCCACCACGTCATTCCCATTATCGCCGATATAGATCACACGCGCCGGTGGCAGCCCGCTGGCCGCAATGGCCCGGGCCAGAATATCGGCTTTGTGTCCACCGCCGTCGGCACCTTGGGCGAGGCCCGATATAGGCGCCCACATCCCCGCATGGGAAAGCCGCAGCTCTGCCGCCTTGCGAAAATTGGCTGTGGCTATGCCAAGCCGGGCATGAGGCGCAAAAGCTGCCAGCAACTCGCGTGCCCCCGCTATTGGCACTGATTTCAACGCGCCCGCCAGTCCACTTTCCAGCAGGGCCAGATATTCAGCCGTGATCACTTCAGCTTCGCGTGGTGCAAGATGATAGCGCGCCACAATTTCCTTCACGATCTCTTCGTCATTGCGAATGTTGTAGCTGTTCCAATCACGCGATAACTGCGCGGCATCGATTCGCTTGGCGAAAGGCGCGAAGAACAATTCTTCTTCTGCGCGCGTCAGTTCGAGCAACACGCCATCAACATCAAAAATGATCGCCCAGTCACTCAAGCCGAAACCATGCGCGGCGTCATTTCGATCAGCGTCGGCCCGTCAGCCTTGAGTGCTGCCTTGATCGCCACACTCAGGGCTTTCAAGTCAGCAGGTTTCTCGGCCCGCGCACCATAGGCCTTGGCAAGCATTTGGAAATCGGGGTTCAGCAGTGTCACGGCATTGGGTTGAATTGCGGCATCCACCATATTGTCGCGGATCTGGCCAAGCGCATCATTGTTCCACAGCAGAATGGGAAGTGAGAGCCTGTGCTCAACCGCCGTGCCCAACTCGTTCAGCGTATATTGCAGGCCATAGTCTCCAGCCAGGGCAACAACAGGCTTTTCGCCAACACCGAATTTGGCACCAATGGCCGCCGGCAAGGCAAAGCCCAGTGTGCCAAAACCTGTGGGGTGCAGCCAGGTGCGCGGGCTGTACATTGGAAAAACTTCATTGGCGGCATAGGCAATCTGCGTCATGTCAGACACAACAACAGTCTCGCGCGGCAGCGATGCGCGGATCACGTCCAGCATTTTCACCAGTGTTTGCCGAAGTGGCGTTTGCGCCGTTTCAATCTGTTGGGCCGCTTGAGTTTTGTGCGCTTTCATTCCTGCGCCGATGGCTTCCAGTGCTGCAGCCGCATCACCCAGAATGGCAATTTCTGCCGCATGGGGCCGCGCCAGAACTTCCGGATCAAGATCAATGCGAATGAGATTCTTGCGGATGGCAAAATTCAGGTTCCAGATATCCGTCTCCGAAAGCTCGGTGCCGGCGGCCAGAATGCAATCCGATTCCAAAAGCATCTTCTGTGCGGCCTCAAGGCTCAGGCGGTAGTCCAAAACCAGGGGGTGATCAGCCGGTAAGGCGCCCTTGCCCGCAGCTGTGAGCAAAACCGGCGCTTGCAGGGCTTCCGCCACTTTCAGTGCCGGGCCCGCAGCATCCAATGCACCGCCTCCAAGCATTATCACCGGATTTTTTGCCGCATTCAGTTTGGCAATGGCCTTGGTAATTTGTGATGCTTGCGGTTGTGGCAGGCCGGGCAGGTTCACCGCATCCCACCCCGGCCCCGCAGGTTCAGCCAAAACATCGAGCGGAATTTCCAGATAGGCAGGCCGTGGCCGCGCCGAGGCAAAGCGCGCAAAACTTTCGGCCAATGCGTTCTGCACATCCTGCGCGGTATAGGCACGGCGCGCAAAGACTGTGACGGCGCGGGCCGCATCAAATTGCGAAACCATCTCATGCAAGCGCCCGCGCCCTTGTGCGGCGAAAGCCACATCCAGCGCGGTGGAGACCACCAGCATGTTGGAACTGTCGCTCCACGCCTGTCCCATGGGCGTGAGGATGTTGGTGACACCCGGCCCTGAGATTGTAAAGCACACACCTGGCTTGCCTGTGGCGCGCGCATAGCCATCGGCCATGAAACCCGCACCCTGTTCATGGCGCGGCAGGATGTGGCGGATCTTGCTGCGCGGCAGCGCGCGGTACATCTCGATATTGTGCACGCCGGGAATGCCGAAGATGGTGTCCACACCGTAAGCTTCAAGCAGGCCCACCAGTGCTTCACCGATGGAAAGTTCCGCGCGCTGTGTCATTTGCGCAATCTTTCAGGTTTCACGTCATCAATCAACAAGCCTTGCGCCAGCAAATCCTCCGGCACAGCTTCGTGCAGTGCCATGGATGCAGCCAATCGCGACAAGCCATAGGATGATTGAATGCCATTGCCGCCTTGCCCTACCAGCCAGAAGAAACCTTCCGCCGCCGGATCAAATCCGCAAACCGGAAATTTGTCGGCCACAAAACTGCGCAGGCCTGCCCAACTGTGTTCAAGCCTGGTCACTTCAAGCGTGGTGGCCTGCATCAGGCGGTCAATACCAATCGCAATCGCCTCATCATCGGCATAGGCGTCATGCGGCTCCACCGGTGTTTGATCGGCAGATGAAACGAGCAGCTTGCCGCTTTGCGGTTTGGCATACCAGCTCTCTTCACAATCCACCACGAAGGGCCAATCCATGAAACCTGGATGACCGTCCATAGGAATGACACCAATGGATCGCCGTTTGGGTTGTAGGCCAACGGTGGCCACGCCCGCCATCTCCGCCACCTTGTCGCCCCAGGCACCGGCCGCATCAATCACAACAGGTGCTGAGAAAGCACCCTGTGGCGTTGTCACCTGCCAAACCTTGCCGGTTTTCACGATGGATTGCGCCGGCGCGTTACAAAAGAGTTTGCCGCCGCGCTGCTTGAACCACTTGAGATAGCCCCGGTGCAGCAGGTCCACATCAAGGTCTCCCGTGCCGTCATCATAGAATCCACGATTGGCATAGTCGCGCCGCAACACGGGCAAGAGGGCCATCATCTCATCCACGTTCACGTCTCGCAGCTTGGTGCCAGGGTTGAGGAAGTGCTGCGAAGCGTCTTCTTGGCCCTTGGCTTCAATCACCAGCGAACCGCGTTTGGTGAAGATCGGACGCTCGGCAAAATCAGCCGGTGGATTTTTGTAAAACGCCAGCCCCGCACGTGAGAGTGCCAGAAACGGCCTTGGCCCATAGTTGGGCTCATAAGCCGCCGCAGAACGGCCCGTGGTGTGATAACCTGGCCGCTCTTCCATTTCGAGCAGCGCCACATTGGCCTTGGCCGCCAGTTGCGCGGCAACGGATGCGCCGGCAATGCCCGCGCCGATGACGATAAAATCAAATTGTGTCATGGACCAATGAAGCCATTTTGCTGGTCGCTTGGCAACACGCTGTTTCAGGTTATTGTGGAGCCAGAGGAGCTCCCATGTCGAAGTCGAAATTCAATCAACCCCTGTCTGGCCTTGTCACCCCGCGCTTTGGCGGCATCGCAACCTGGGGCCGCTTGCCTCATGTTCCTTTGGAGGATGCGACGGGCATCGACATCGGCATTGTCGGCATTCCCTGGGATGGCGGCACCACCAACCGCCCCGGCCCGCGCCACGGCCCGCGCCAGATTCGCGATCAATCATCCATGGTGCGCCGCATGCATCAGGTCACACGCGTGGTGCCCTATGATTTGGCCAATGTGGCCGACTTGGGCGATTGCCCGGTGAACCCTGCCAATGTGGATGATGCGCTGAAGCGCGTGGAAGCCTATTTCAAGAAGCTTGTGGCCAAGGGTATCCGCCCGCTTTCAGCAGGCGGTGATCATCTCAGTTCGCTGCCCGTGCTGCGCGCGCTGGGCGAGAAGAAGCCGGTTGGCATGGTGCATTTCGACGCCCACACCGATTTGTATGACAGCTATTTCGGTGGCTTCAAATACACCCATGGCACACCGTTCCGCCGCGCCATTGAAGAAGGGGTGCTGGATCCCAAGCGCACCATTCAGATTGGCCTGCGCGGCTCGATGTATGACAATGACGATTTTGCTTGGGGCGAGAAAATGGGCGTGCGCCTTGTGCGCATTGAAGAGGCTATGGAAAAAGGCCCAAAGGCCATCATGGCCGAAGCACGCAAGATCATGGGCGATGGCGAAACTTATGTGAGCTTTGACATCGACATGCTCGATCCTGTCTATGCCCCCGGCACAGGCACGCCGGAAATCGGCGGCTTCACCACCAGGGAAGCCCAGGCCATGTTGCGCGAATTGCGCGGCCTCAACATTGTGGGCGCGGATGTGGTGGAGGTTTCTCCGCCCTTCGATCCTTCAGGCATGACAGCCTATGCCGGTGCCGTGATGATGTTTGAGATCTTGTGCAGCATGGCAGAAGCAGTGGCTAAGCGGCGCTGAAACTCTTAACTGCGCTTGGCCGCGCGACCTCAAGTTCAAACAACCTTGTCGTCATCACTTGCCGCTTTGCCCGCGGCGACATTCAACTTCTCGGCCATGGGATGAAGATCATCGCCACAGATTGCCAATTCCCACAACATGCCGGCCAGTATCACCCGCCTTTCCATTGGCCGTTCACGGCGAAGGGCAAGGGAAGTGGCTTCAAGTTCCTGAAATTCTGGGCTTGGCTTTCGCCTGCAAATCAGGAAAGCCAATGCACGGGGCGCGATCTGTGGATTCAATCATGAATGTACATGACTTGAAAAAGCGATCAAAGTTTATAGGAATTGGCTGATATTTTGGCACGAAATGAGTTGATTAAAGCTTTGCGGCAGCACCCTTTCTGGGCCTGCTTGGCCTTGGGTGCCATTTCGGCGCTCGCCCTGCCACCTGTTGATGCCTGGCCTGTGCTGTTCATCACTGTTCCGCTTCTGCTCCTTGTGTTGGAAGTTGAAGCCCAGTCATCACTCTTGCGCCGATTGATTCTCGGTTGGGGGTTTGGTTTTGGCTATTTGCTGGCGGCGCTGCATTGGATTGCCTTTGCCTTCTTTGTCGATGCCGCGCGCGATTTGTGGATGATGCCTTTTGCACTAGGAGGCCTCGCGGCTTTTCTGGCCTTGTTCTGGGCCTCAGCCGTCGCCTTTGGCACGAGCGCTGCGCGCCGCGGCTTTCCACTGTGGCTGGGCTTGCCTCTGGCTTTTGCGATTCTGGAATGGCTGCGCGGCAATATTCTGACAGGCTTTCCATGGGCGGTCTTTGGCCAGGCTACCGATGGCATGGGTGGCGTGGAACAGCTGGCCAGCCTCGTTGGCATGACCAGCCTTACACTCTTGATGTGGCTTTGGCCGTCCTGCCTTGTGGCCATCTGGCGCTCACCGGGCCGCCAGCGCTTGGCCGGCATTGCAATTCTCGCAACACTTCCCGCTGGCTTTGCCTGGGGCACATGGCGCCTTGCATCCAACCCCACGCAATATGTGGATGGTGTGATGCTGCGCCTCGTTCAACCCAACATCAGCCAAAGCGATAAATGGCGTGAAGGCAATGCCCGCGCGATATTTGACCAGTTAAAGCAACTCACCGCAGCGCCACCTTCCACCGGAAAGCCAGTCACGCATATCATCTGGCCGGAATCCTCCGTGCCCTTCCTGATTGATGAAAGCCCCGCCGGTCAAGCCGAGCTGGCCGCCGTGCTGCAGCCGGGCCAGACGGTGCTGGCAGGTGCCGTGCGCCGGTCGGCACAAAGCAATGATGCGAACTATTTCACTTCTGTTCTGATCATGAACGACAAGGCTGAAGTGCTGAATCACTATGACAAGTGGCATCTTGTGCCGGGCGGTGAATTCCTGCCCATGGCCTGGTTGCTGGAGCCTTTGGGGTTGCGCAAGGTGGTCAGCCTGCCGGAGAGTTTCACCGCCGGAAAGGGCCCCACCACGCTCCCTGTGCCGGGTGCTGGCGATGCTGGTTTTTCAATTTGCTATGAGGCGATTTTCCCCGCTGCCGTTTCTGACCCGGCGAAACGGCCGCAATGGCTCGTCAATGTCACCAATGATGGTTGGTTCGGTAAATCGGCGGGGCCTTATCAACATCTCGCACAGTTGCGGCTGCGGGCCATTGAACTTGGCCTTCCTGTTGCGCGCGCCGCAAACACCGGTATTTCCGCAGTGATTGATTCGTTTGGCCGGGAAACGTTCACGTCACAACTGGGCACAGCCGGCGCTTTTGATCTGCTCTTGCCGCAAGCGGCTACTGCAACCCCCTATGCAGTTAACGCGGATTGCATACTTCTTGTTTTCCTTCTTTTCGGAATTGTACTTGGACTTTTGATCAAATCTGGGTAAAGTTTGTTCGTCTCAAGTAACGGGGCCTAACGATTGCAGGGGATTCGTTCCCGTTCGTGAGATATAAAATAGTTGCGTGGGACTGGGCCCCTACAGCATGTCATCAAAAACAACAGCAGGCTGGGGGCAAACGGTCTGAGGAATTAAATGACACGAAGAGACCCCAACTATATTGATGTCCATGTGGGTGCAAGAATTCGCATGCGTCGCCAGCTCATTAATATGAGTCAGGAAAGACTGGGCGAGTTGCTGGGCATCACCTTTCAGCAAGTCCAAAAGTATGAAAAGGGGTCTAACCGCATTAGCGCGAGCCGCCTTTTCTATGCATCCAAAACACTGGGTGTGCCGGTTCAATTTTTCTTCGATGGCCTGCCTGGGTCAGAAACCGGTGAGGGCCTGCGCGAACCAGGCAGCGGTGACGAATTCACTGCAGCCATGATGTCACCCGAAGGCGTGCAACTGGCCAAGGCCTTCAAGGAGGCCGAGTCTTCAACCAAGCGCAAGCTGATTGCCAGCCTCGCGCGCTTGATTGTGGAAAGCGAGAAATAGCTCGGAGCATCGAGCGAGCAAGTGGACTCACTTGTGAGCGAAAAGATGCGACCCATCATATAACTAGAGCGGGCGGGCGAGCGGATGCGCGCATCCGCCGCTCTAGCGCAATTGAAAGCTCAGGCGCAAGTTGGCAACTGAGCTTTCTCTTGAATCTCCTGAAAATCGCTGTAAGAGAGCCCTCCAAAGCGCATAAAGATATCTTTATGTGATTCACGCAACAGCCTTTGGGGGTTATCCATGGCGCGCAGCTCTTACTTGTTTACCAGCGAATCCGTGTCGGAAGGCCACCCAGACAAGGTGTGTGACCGCATCTCCGACGAGATCGTTGACCTGTTCTTCCGCGAAGCCATTGCCGAGAAGATGGATCCCTGGCGCGTGCGCGTGGCTTGCGAAACCTTGGCCACCACCAACCGTGTGGTCATTGCCGGTGAAGTGCGTGGGCCCCAATCCATCACCAAGGACCGCATTATTGATGTGGCCCGCAAGGCCATCAAGGAAATTGGTTACGAGCAATCCGGTTTCCATTGGAGCAAGGCCAATATCGAAGTGCTGTTGCACAATCAATCGGCCGATATTGCCCAAGGTGTGGATGATGCGGCAAACAAGGAAGAGGGTGCGGGCGATCAGGGCATCATGTTCGGTTATGCCTGCGATGAAACGCCAGACCTCATGCCCGCCCCGGTATATTACGCCCAACGCATCCTGCAGCTTCTGGCCGAAGCCCGCCATGGCGGCGAGAAGCGCCTGGGCCCAGACTCCAAGAGCCAGGTGACGGTTCAATACAAGAATGGCAAGCCCGTATCCGCAACGCAGATTGTGGTTTCTCACCAGCACATGGATGAAAGTCTCACCTCCGCCCAGGTGCGCGAACTGATTGAACCCTATGTCAAGAAAGCCTTGCCCAAGGGTTGGATCAAGAAGGACACCGTCTGGCACGTGAACCCCACGGGCAAGTTCTTTATCGGCGGCCCGGATGGTGACGCAGGCCTCACCGGCCGCAAGATCATTGTGGATACCTATGGTGGTGCCGCACCGCATGGCGGCGGTGCCTTCTCCGGCAAAGACCCCACGAAGGTGGATCGCTCTGCTGCTTATGCTGCACGCTATCTGGCGAAGAATGTGGTGGCGGCCAAGCTTGCCAAGCGCTGCACCATTCAGCTTTCCTACGCCATCGGCGTGGCCCAGCCACTGTCGGTTTATGTGGATACGCATGGCACGGGGAAGGTGGGCGATGCCAAGATTGAAAAGGCGCTCCGCAAGGTGATGGATCTGTCACCCCGCGGAATCCGCACGCATCTTGCTCTCAACCGGCCGATTTATGCCCGCACCTCGTCTTACGGCCACTTTGGCCGCAAGCCCGAAAAAGATGGCGGCTTCTCATGGGAGCGCACGGATCTGGTCGCCAAGCTGAAGAAAGCGGTGAAGTGACGGCAGTCCGTCCAAAGCATCAGTTTTACGGACGGCGCAAGGGAAAGCCCTTGCGCCGTTTGCATTCAGAGTTGATGCAAAATCTGCTTCCCACTGTTGCGGTGGATATGGCTGATCCTCTTGCTGCAACGCCAGCGCCGCGCATGCTCGAAATCGGTTTTGGCGGCGGGGAACATCTGGCGCATCAGGCATCGCTGAACCCCACCGTCAACTACATCGGCGCCGAGCCATTTTTGAATGGTGTTGCAAAACTGCTGTCCGAAATCGACGCCCGCAAGCTCAGCAATCTTCGCATCCACTATGGCGATGCGCGGCCGTTGCTGGAAGCATTGCCTGCGGAGTGTTTTGAGCGCATCTATCTGCTGTATCCTGATCCGTGGCCGAAGAAGGCGCAAAGGAAGCGGCGCTTCATCAACGCAGACAACCTCTCCCAATTTGCGCGTGTGTTGAAACCGCAGGGCGAATTCTGGTTTGCCTCAGACATAGATGACTATGTGGCTTGGACGCGTGAACACGTCGCCATTTCCAATCTCTTCAAGGAAGAGGGCGGCGCCACCGCCCCCTTTGAAAACTGGGTTCAGACCCGTTACGAAGCTAAGGCCAGGCGCGAAGGCCGCAGTTC
>JAYTIG010000298.1:0-1638 GCA_043731995.1 Hyphomicrobiales bacterium | reverse complement strand
AAAGCCCGGTGCGCCGCACATCCACCATCACGAACATGCCACCTTCCGGCATATGGGCAGAAACGCGGTTACTGCCCGCAAGGCCGTCAATCAGCGCCCGCCCGCGTGCCACATAGTGGGCGCGCATATTCTCGGTTTCCGCAAACTCATGCGAAAGCGCAAAAGCGGTGGCATCCTGCAGGAATTGCGGAGAGCCAAACAGCAACGTTTCCGAAACGGGCAAGACCCGCTCACAGAATTCGGACGAAGCCGCAATCCACCCTGCGCGGAAACCGGGCAAGGCGTGAGACTTGGAAATCGAGGAACACACAATCACCCGCTCTTCCAGCGCCTTGTCAAAGAAGGGCGAGAAGAACGTATGCCCCTCATGCACCAACGTCGCATAAACCTCATCGGATACGATCCACAAATCATGCTTCTTGGCCAATGCCCCAATAGCCGCCACTTCCTCTGCCGTGAACACAGCACCTGTCGGATTAGAGGGTGAGTTGAGCAGGATGGCGCGGGTTTTTGGTGTGATCGCCTTTTCAAGCAAGGCGAAGTTCAAGTGAAAGCCGTTGTCCGGGTCAAGCTTCACAGGCACGGGCTTGCCGCCCGGCGCACACACCACTGCTTCATAGGTGGCGTAATAAGGATCAAGCAAGATCACTTCATCGCCCGGCTCAATGATGGCCATAAAGGCAACTGCCAGTGCTGTCTGTGTTCCGGGCAGGAACAGGAACTGATCCTGGCCGATGGGCCGGCCCGTCTGCCTGGTATAAAATTGCGACAGCACTTCAAGAAGGCCATGTTCTGCGGTTCCGCCGGAATAGCGCGTGCGCCCGGCCTTCATTTGCCTGGCTGCCACATCCAGAATGGCCGGTGCTGGCGGCAAGTCGGGCTCGCCAATGGAAAGAAAAATCATCTTCTCACCAGCGGCGCGGCGCTTTTTGCCTTCCATGTGAACGGCCCATTTGTCTGAGCCCAATCCGGCAACCCGGCTGGTAATAGTGGCGTAGCGCATTCTGGTTTCCTGGTTTTGCCGCGCCTTATACACGCGCAAGGGCCAAATGATACAAGGCCAGTCTTGCGGCCTTTTCAGGCCAGCAAGGCCGGGTCACTGCGGGGCAAGAACGAGCATCCGAATAACGTCGTCATCCCCGCGAAGGCGGGGATCCAGCTAACAGCAATCGCCGGATCTGATGGCTGGCTGGGCCCCTGCCTTCGCAGGGGTGACGGACAGAGGTGTAAGAGCTGAGAAACGTGACTCCTCAAGCCTCCACCTTCTCCAGCGCCACCCGGTTTAGCACAACATAATCCGTCTTGCCGGAGCCGAGCAGCGGCAGCGTTTCAAGCAAGAGGATATTTTTTGGGATCATCAGTTCCATGGCCCCCTGCCGCTTCAGCGCATCTGCAATCATCTTGCGGTCGGCCTTGGCCATGGTTGTCAGCAGCACAAGCTGCTCGCCCTTCTTCTTGTCAGGAACAGCCACCACGGCTTGCGGCACATCTGGAAAGGCCTTCTGCAACATGGTTTCAATCGAAGTCAGCGACACCATCTCGCCCGCAATCTTTGCAAAGCGCTTGGCGCGGCCCAGAATAGTGACGAAGTGGAACTGATCCACCTCCACAATATCGCCCGTGTCATACCAGCCGTTG
>JAYTIG010000297.1:0-4526 GCA_043731995.1 Hyphomicrobiales bacterium | reverse complement strand
AAATGAACTCCGGATTGTCCAGATAATAGTTCCAGGTGAATTCAACCAGACGCCGAAAAGCTGTGATCGGCTCATCTTTTTCAATTTCAAGTGCCGCTTCGGCGGCGCGGAATCCGGCATAGGCCTCTTCCAGCACAAGTCTGTAGAGCACCTCCTTGTTGCCAAAATAGTGATACATCATGCGCTTCTGGATTTTCGCGCGGGTCGCAATCACATCCACCCGCGCGCCGCCCAGGCCCATTTTGGCAAATTCGGCTTTGGCCGCCGCCATGATGCGCAGTTTGGTGGCGTCGGGGTCGCGCACCTGTTTTTTCACTTTGGCCACCGCATTGCCCTTGAAATAACCAAATAGTTATTTATGATTAAGCCAAATAGGGTGGGAATGCAACATTGTATGATTATGTCATTATAGGCGGTGGCTCGGCTGGCTGTGTGCTGGCGGCGCGGCTGTCTGAAACCGATGCCAATGTACTGCTGTTGGAAGCGGGCCCGAAAGACACGGACAAATATATCCACATGCCCGTAGGTTTTGCCTTCATGACCGGTGGGCCGCTAACCTGGGGATATGAAACCGCCCCGCTGCGCCATGCCAACAATCGCAAGGCTATCTATCCGCAAGCCCGCGTGCTGGGTGGCGGCTCATCCATCAACGCTGAAATCTACACGCGCGGCTGCCCGGAAGATTATGACGCCTGGGCCAGTGACTATGGCTGCAAAGGGTGGAGTGCCAAGGATCTTCAGCCTTACTTTGTAAAGTCAGAAGGCAACACCCGCCTTGGCGGGAAAGCCCATGGCATCGATGGCCCACTGGCGGTTTCTGATATTCCGCCCAATATCGTAAGCCAGGCCTATGTGCAGGGCTGCATGGAAATCGGCATGCCCTATAACGCCGATTTCAATTCGGGCAAGCAGGAAGGCACGGGTTTTTATCAAACGACAACCAAGAATGGCCGTCGCTGTTCCGCCGCCGTGGGCTATCTGCGGCCAGTGATGCAGCGCAAGAACCTCACGGTGAAGACGGGCGTATTCGTGCAGCGCATTGTGCTTTCAAAAGGCCGGGCGCGCGGTGTGGAAGTGATTGAGGGCGGGCAGCTCAAGCGGTTTGATGCAGCAAAGGAAGTGATCCTCACTGCGGGTGCCATCGGTTCGCCCAAGCTGCTCATGCTTTCAGGCATTGGCCCTGCAAAGCACTTGCGCGATGTTGGCGCAAATCTGCTGCATGATTTGCCCGGCGTGGGGCAAAATCTGCACGATCATTTTTCAACAGACGTCACTTGGGTGCTGAATGGCCCGCACTCCTATGACAAATACAAAAAGCTGCATTGGAAGTTGGCCGCCGGCATCCAGTATTATGCCTTCGGCTCAGGCCCCGTGGCTTCAAATATAGTGGAGGCCGGCGCCTTCTGGTGGGGTAATCGCCGCCAGGAGAAAACGCCGGATTTGCAATTCCATTTCCTGGCCGGTGCCGGAGTTGAAAAAGGCGTGGGCGATGTGCCGGGTGGCAATGGTGCAACTTGCAATTCCTATTTCACAAGGCCGCGCTCGCGCGGTGCGGTTACGCTGCGCTCCAGCAATCCAGCGGATGCACCAATCGTCGATCCCAATTCATTCGCCGAACCTTATGATCTCGAACGCCACATAGAAGCCCTTAAGATCACGCAGGAGGTGGGACGAACCCACTCGATGCGGAGATTTGTGAGTGCCGAACACTTCCCCGGTCCGGCCTGCAAGTCGAAGCAAGATTACATTGAAATGAGCCGCGCTTCTGCACGTTCGTCCTATCACCCTGTTGGCACCTGCAAGATGGGTGGCAGCCGGGATGAAATGGCGGTAGTGGACCCGCAATGCAGGTTGCATGGCATCGATGGCCTGCGCGTCTGCGATTCCTCCGTCATGCCACGTGTGGTGTCGTCCAACACCAACGCGCCCACCATTGCCATGGCTGAAAACGCCGCTGACCTTATTCGTGGAAATCACTAATGCCCAAAATTGTCTCCGCTGCTGATGCTGTGGCGAAAATCAAGGATCATGCCATTGTCGCGGTCAATTCATCATCGGGCTTGGGCTGCCCGGATGCGGTCATGAAGGCCATGGGTGATGGCTTTGCGCAGACCCAGCATCCCAAAGCCCTCACCATGATTCACCCCATTGCCGCAGGCGATATGTATGGCATCAAGGGGATAGAACATTTGGCACAGCACAAGGGCCAAATCGCCAGAGTGATTGCAGGCTCTTATCCATCAGGCCCGTCGTCTTCTGAACCGCCGCATATCTGGCAGCGCATCGTGGCAAATGAAATTCCATGCTATAACGTGCCCTCTGGCATTGTGTTTGACATCCTGCGCGAAGCTGCCGCCAAGCGTCCCGGCACACTCACCAAGGTGGGCATGGACACCTTTGTCGATCCCGATCAGCAGGGCTGTGCCATGAATGCCCGCGCTGCTGCGGCACCCATCGTCAAGAAAATCAAGTTTGAGGGCGATGAATGGCTCTATTTTCCGGCCATTGTGCCTGATGTGGGCATCATCCGCGCGTCCTCATCAGACAAACGCGGCAATCTCTCATTCGAGCATGAAGGCGCTTATCTGGGCGCCATGGAAGTGGCGCTGGCGGTGCACAACACCGGCGGCATCGTGATTGCGCAGGTCAAGCGCATCGTGGAAAATGAAACCATCAAGACCCATGACGTGCGCGTGCCGGGAATCTTGATTGATTATATTGTTGAGGCACCGGATCAATGGCAGACCACACAAACACCTTATGATCCCGCCATCAGCGGCGAAGAATTCAAGCCGCTATCGTCTTTTGCGCTGATGGAATTCGGAACGGGCAAAGTCATCGCCCGCCGCGTGGCGCAGGAAATGAAACATGGTTGGGCCGTTAATCTCGGCTTTGGTGTGTCAGCCAATGTGCCGCGTATTCTTCTGGAAGAAGGCCTGCATGGCGAAGTGACATGGGTGATTGAGCAGGGTGCCGTTGGCGGCATTCCATTGCTTGATTTTCAATTTGGTTGTTCGTCAAATGCGGAAGCGATTGTGGCTTCGCCGCACCAGTTCACTTATTTTCAGGCGGCGGGCTTTGATGCGTCGCTGCTTTCGTTTCTTCAGATTGACAGGCAAGGCTCAGTTAACGTTCACATGCTCGGTGCAAGACGCCATGTCACAGCGGGGGCAGGTGGCTTCGTGGATATCACTGCCCGGGCCAGAAAGATTGTCTTTTCCGGCTATTTCAACGCCGGTGCCAAGATGGATGTGATCGATGGCAAGTTGAAGATCGCAAAGGAAGGCAAGATCAGAAAGCTGGTCAATGCCTGCGAGCAGATTTCATTTTCTGGCCGCCGTGCAGTGGCGCAAGGTCAGGACGTGACTTATGTCACCGAACGCTGCGTGCTGAAACTGACGCCAGAAGGTGTCACGGTCACGGAGGTCGCGGCCGGAGTGGAGCTGCAAAGCCATATTCTCGATCAGGCGGAATTTCCGCTCATTGTGTCACCGCGCTTGAAAGAGATGGAACCCGCCCTCTTCAAGCCTGAGAAGATTGGCCTCACCATTGCACCTTAGCGACCACGATCGAGCGGAGCATTCACAATAGAAAGCGGTCGGAAGCACTCGGCTTCCGACCACCATATTCAAGATGAATCAGCTTTCGCGGTAAGTGCCAGCCTTCTTGGCTGCACCGGTTGCGAGATAATCCATCAGCGCTGGATTCAGCACATCATAGGGCTCCAGACCCAACTGCTTCAGGCGTTTGCGGATGGCAGGCATCTTTGATGGGGGCACGCCGCTCTCGATCACCGACGATACGTAAGCCGCGAATCCGGGCGGAGACCATCCCTTCTCCTTTGAAAGTTCAGTGTGAATGAAGGTCAGGCCCTGGAAGGGATGGCCTTCACGCTTGACTGGGCCATGCAAATGAACCCCGCAGCCAGTGCAGGCATGGCGCAAGATCAGCGCGTTTTCATCAACGACCTTCAACTTGTGGCCATTTTGCAGAACCTTCACCTTGTCGCTCGGCGCAACAGCGACGATTGAGAAGATGGCGCCTGCCGGCTTCCAGCACTTGCTGCAGCCACAGGCATGGTTATGGGCCGATTGGGTTGAAATTTCGACGACCACGGGATCTGTCGCACAGTTGCAAGTGAGTTTGCCGCCCGCAAAATTCTTCTTGGCCACCTTGGCAAAACCGCGATCAAGGCCCGGATGCAACGCAATAGGCGGGGCGCTGCGCTTGGCGGCCTTTTTCTTAACCGCCTTCTTCGTTTTCTTCGCCACTTTTTTCGCCATGTCCGTCTTCCTCCTGTTGTTTGAATTGAACCTTCAATGCTTCAGAAAATCACCACGCTGCGGATCGACTTGCCCTGATGCATCAGTTCAAATCCCTTGTTGATGTCTTCCAGTGGCATGGTGTGGGTGATCATCGGGTCAATCTGGATTTTGCCAGCCATGTACCAATTGACAATCTTGGGCACATCGGTGCGACCGCGCGCACCGCCAAATGCGGTGCCTTTCCATGTGCGTCCGGTGACC
>JAYTIG010000296.1:0-1641 GCA_043731995.1 Hyphomicrobiales bacterium | reverse complement strand
ACCCACCAGTTTTACCAAGCGTGAATTCTGCGTGGCCCGCGTCACCTCACCCACAAGGCCGATATTGGCCACATTGCCAAACCAGCGGCTCTGCTGTTGGCCATTGTTGCCAATGAATTGCATATGCCCGAGATCAACATCGCGCGTGTGCCCGGCGCGCAGGGCCCCGAGGGCAGCTTTCATTCCGCCATGCAGCCCGAGGGCGCGGGCGAAATCATTGCCGGTGCCCAGCGAAACCAGCCCGAGGCTGAGCGCGATGGCCCTGTCGTCCGTCCCTTCGGCCAAGCCGTTGATCACTTCATTTACGGTGCCATCGCCACCGACAGCAATAACGCGCTGGAAACCCTTGCGCGCAGCTTCTGCAGCAATCGCCTGCGCGCCCAGCCCGTGCTTTGTGATGGCGTGCTCAAACGCACCAAGGCTGCCGCGCAATTCAGCCTCAATCCGCCGCCACTTGCGCCCCACGCGACCGCCGCTTGCGGCGGGGTTGATGATCACCAGCGTTTCCATGAGGCAATGCATAAGCCAACCAGCGTTTCATTGACAGACATGCCAAGTGTTCGTCCACATGCTATAAAGCCCCGATGCCCAAAGCCTTGCTCAAGATCGATATCAACGGCCATCGCCTCGGCCCCGGCAAGGCCGAACTCATGGAGCGCATTGCGGAAACAGGCTCAATCTCTCAGGCCGCCAAGAAAATGGAAATGTCTTACCGCCGGGCCTGGTTGTTGATTGATGAACTGAACCACATGTTCTCCCAGCCCTGTGTGGAATCATCTACTGGCGGGGCAGGCGGTGGCGGAGCCAAAGTTACCGATTTCGGCCGCAAGATTCTCGGCATTTTCCGCGCGCTGGAAAAGCGTCTGGCCGAAGATGTGGCAGCGGAATTCAAATCTCTGAAATAGACCGGCCCCGGCGCATGCGGCGGCTGAAGACATCGGCCAACAGCAGGGCCGCAAAAGCCAGCGCGATGGAAAGCCAGATGAGTCGCGATGCAGCCGCGTCGCCATTGGGCGTTTGCAGCAGCGAATAGATCGCCAGTGCCAGCGTTTGCGTCTCACCCGGTATGTTGGAAACGAATGTAATTGTGGCACCAAATTCGCCCAGAGATTTCACAAAGCCCAACACGCCAGCGGCAATGACGCCCGGCGCCGCCAAGGGAAGGGTGATGGAAAAAAAGCGCTGAATGGCTGAGGCTCCAAGATCGCGCGCCGCCTCTTCGAGTTCGGGATCCGAGAGTTCAAAGGCCACGCGAATGGGCTGCACCATGATGGGCAGCGCCATAACGGCGGCCGCAAGGGCAGCGCCTGTCCATTTGAACGCGATGGTAAGGCCCAACCAGTTGTAAAGTGGGGCTCCGATGAAGCCGGTGCGCCCAAAGGCGGCCAGCAACAAATAGCCTGTCACCACTGGCGGCAGCAGCAGCGGCACAAAGGTGAGGGCCGAGAGCAAGGCCTTGCCGGGAAAAGTCTTGCGCGCCAGCACAAAGGCCAAGGCCACGGCAAGCGGCAAACAAAACAAGGTGGCCACCAGGGCCACCTTGAGTGAAAGCACAACAACCGTGATTTCTTGTGGCGTCATTTCACCGCGCTGAATCCATCTTTCTTGAGGATAGCTTGCGCCTCATCCCCCAGCAAGAAG
>JAYTIG010000295.1:0-4534 GCA_043731995.1 Hyphomicrobiales bacterium | reverse complement strand
GCAGGCGCTGGCACCGGCCATGATCAAGCAGAACATGGGTAAGATCATCAATATTTCATCCCAATCAGGCGTTGTGGCACTTGCGGATCACTCTGCATACGGAGCATCCAAGGGCGGCCTCAACATGCTCACCAAGGTGATGACGATTGAATGGGCCAAATACAACATCCAAGCCAACAGCATTTGCCCAACCGTCATCCTCACGCCAATGGGCGAGATGGTCTGGGGCGACCCTGCCAAAGGCGACCCGATGAAGGCCAAGATCCCCGCCGCACGTTTTGGCAAGACGGTGGAAGTGGCTGACTTGATCCTGTTTCTTGCTTCCGGAGCCTCAGACATGATCAATGGGCAAGATATTCTCATCGATGGCGGTTTCACGGCGCAATAAGCCCCCCGGCCCAAACGCCACCTTCAAGTAAACGTCACATGAATCATGCAATCCCGTCACGATAACATTCGAGGCGGAGAATTCTCATGTCCGATATTGCCGAGCCTCTCGATCTGCCAGATGGCCTTCACATTTTCAGTGCCACGCCAGGCGAAGTGCGCTTTTCCTATTCGCGGCCAGAAGACAAGTTTTGGAAAAGATTTGCCATTCGCAGCATAGAGAGACTCACAGGCCAGCCGCAGTTGGAGCAGCTTTATCAGGGTTGGGCCGCCAACCCGCCCCGGGGTGAGAACATTTTCGCAGCGGCCTTGCGCTTGATGCGAGTTCGCATTGTCACCAATGATGAAGGCTGGGCCAGCGCGCCCAAGGACGGCCCGTTGCTGATCATTGCCAACCATCCCTTCGGTGTCGTGGACGGGTTGGCCATCATGCACATGGCGCTGAAGCTGCGGCCCGATGTGAAGATCATGGTGCATAGCTTGTTGTGTCAGCCGCCAGAAGCGCAAGGCTATTTGTTGCCGGTGGATTTTAGCGGCACGGCCGGGGCGCGTGCCACGTCCGTTGCCACACGGCGGCGCACGGTGGATTGGTTGCAGCGCGGCCATTGCGTGGTGATCTTTCCCGCTGGCGGTGTGGCCACGGCGCAGAAGCCGCTGCGTGGTGTTGCCGTGGACGGGGCCTGGCACGAATTTGTGGCAAGGCTGGCACGGATTTCAGAATTGAAAATTCTGCCCGTGTTTTTCCATGGACAGAATTCGCGCGCCTTTCAGCTAGCCAGCCATGTCAACTACGCACTGCGGATCGCACTGCTGTTTCGTGAATCCGTGCGGCGCATGGGTGGTTCCATTTTAGCGACTGTTGGCGAGGTGTTTGATGCCGACACCTTGCCCCATGGCGAAGGCCGTAAGGCCGTGATGAAACACTTACGCCGCGCCACCTATGCGCTGGGCAAACAGGATGGCGTGGCGGAGTTTCTGTGGCCCAAACATATCAATTGGGATTGAGTCTTGCCCGGCTTACGCAGCTGCCTTTGATTTTGGATCGGGTTCGCCTTTGCCGGTTTCGATCAGGCTTTTCAAACTTTCGTTCAAATAAAAGCTCCACCCGCCTGAGCAGGCCTCGAAGCATTCGAATTGCGGCACGAGGCCCGAGTGAGTCACCTTGAGTTGGGTGTTTTCACCCTTCCTGGCAATTTCGAAAATCACTTCGGTGCCATTCCATTCGGACTTGTGAGACACAAAATTCAATTCGCTCTGGGTGATTCTCCAGACGACTTTCTTGTTGGGCACCAGTTCTGTGATCTTCTGCTTGCTCAGGTGAATGCTGCCGTGGCGATAGACAAACTCGCCGCCGAGCTCTGCGGTATCACCCGCAATGCCTTCGCCCCACCAGGCGCGCGGATTGGTGACGGCGGCGAAAACCTGTTCGGGGGATTGCGTCACGATGAATGAAGTCTTGAAGCTTTTGTCTGCCATAATCTCCTCCCTCACTCGCCCGCCGGAATGCGTTTTTCATATTCGGCCTTATAGCCGCGCCAGTGATCCCAGAAATTCTCTATCTTCGTGTCTGAGACGCGTGCTGCGAGAACATCAAGATGCGTATGCCATCCGGTGCTGACGCCCACCATCATGCCACGGCTTGGCAGGTTTTTATGTGTGAGGGTGAGCAGCACCCTGTTGCCGGCGGGCTTCAATTCGAAGAGCACTTCGCTGTCGCTCCAGAACATGAAGCCAAGCTTGTGCGGCGGTTCACAAACAGTAATGCGCGAAGGCAAGTGCGATTCCGGATTAACACCATCTGGCCGCGCGCCAGGAGGCTTGGTGGTTTCGTCGTGATGCCATACGAGCTCACAGGCAGCACCCGCCTTCAATTCCATGTCGCCCGAGGCCAGCCATTGGCGGCGCAGGTCACTCTTGGTGAGATAGTCCCAGATGCGCTCGATGGGGCCGGGCAAGAGCCGCTGAATTTCAATTGTGCGCGGTGCTACCAATTTGCCGAAACTTTCTTCTGTCGCGGTGTTCGTTGCTGTTGCAGTGCTCATTTCTTTTCTCCTGATCTTGATTTGGGTTTGGGTTTGTTTTTTGCTTTGGCAGCGTCTTGCGCTTTCAACAGTGCTTCGAGGGCATCGAGACGCGACGTCCAGAACTTCTCGTAGAAAGTCAGCCAATCATGTGCGTTGGCCAAGGGGCCAGCATTGAGGCGGCACATATGTGTGCGGCCCTGCACATCGCGGCTGAGCAGGCCAGCACCTTCCAGAACCTTGATGTGTTTTGAAGCGGCCGCGAGAGACATATCGTGAGGTGCTGCCAATTCGGAAACTGTTCTTGCACCAGCAGAGAGCTGGCGCAGCATTTGCCGCCGCGTGGCATCGCCAAGCGCGTGGAAAACAGGATCTAGAGTCGGTGAAGGATATTCAACCATGTAGTTGAATATGGATCAAGGCGAAGTGATTGTCAACCACTCGGTTGAATATTTTTTAGCGCTTGGCGGATGCAACCTGATGGCCTCAAGAGCGTTTGGTGAATCAGTTGCCGCGCCACTCAAAAACATGCAGGCGCCGCATTTTGCGCAAAAAGGAAGTTTATCATGCCCAAAGTGACAATTTGTCTATGGTTCGACAAAGATGCCCTCGCAGCGGCGCTTTTCTATGCCAAGACTTTCCCCGATAGTTCTGTGGGCGCGGTAACAAAAGCGCCAAGCGATTTTCCCGACGGCAAAGAAGGTGATGAGCTGGTAGTTGAATTCACAGTGCTCGGCATTCCATGCATTGGCCTTAACGGTGGTTCCGCATTCAAGCAAAGTGAAGCATTTTCATTTCAGGTTTCAACCAAGGATCAGGCCGAAACCGACCGCTATTGGAATGCAATTGTGAACAATGGCGGTGCGGAGAGTGCTTGTGGCTGGTGCAAGGATAAGTGGGGCATCAACTGGCAAATCACCCCACAGGTGTTGACCGATGCAATGAGCGCCGGTGGCACAAAGGCCAAGCGCGCCTTTGAGGCAATGATGCCGATGCGCAAGATTGATGTGGCAACAATCGAAAAGGCGATCCGCGGAGGTTGATAAGTCCTGACAATCCCCCCAAGCGCAATAGGAGAGAGCCCATGAGAAAAGTAATCGTCGGTGCAATGGTTTCGATAGACGGCGTAATGCAGGCCCCCGGCGGCCCACAAGAAGACCCCACAGGCGACTTCAAATTCGGCGGCTGGGTCGCTCCGCTGGAGAACGGTGATGCGGTCTTCGGCGCAGAACTCGGTAAATTGTTCGCAGAGCCGTTCGATCTGTTGCTTGGGCGGCGTACCTATGAAATTTTCGCCGCATATTGGCCTTATGCGGAAGGCGGGTCGTCGGACGGCATCGCCAAGACGTTCAACGGTGTTACCAAATACGTGGCAACGCGCAAAGGCGTCGACTTGACTTGGAAAGCCTCGGTCGCGCTGCGCAATGCTGCCATTGATGTCGCGAGATTGAAACAAGAAGACGGTCCGGCTCTCGTCACACAAGGCAGCACCGAGCTTGTGCATGATTTGCTCGCCGCGGGCCTTGTTGACGAGATCCGCACTTTCACCTTCCCCCTGGTGTTGGGCAAGGGCAAGCGCCTGTTTGGCAACGAAAGCGCGTCACGCACTTTCAAACTGACGCATAGCGCCGTCTCGCCAAACGGTCTAATCGCCGCGACTTACAAGCGCGGTGGTGAGGTGAAGACAGCCACTGTTGGCGGCGAGACCGAACCTTCAGCCGCCGAATTGACGCGCCGCGAGAAGCTCAAGCGGCAGGGCTAGCCGCATTGGGCGATCCTGCCTCCGTTGTTCGCCAACCAAAATGAACGTAAACACCAACTTTTGAAAGGTTGGAACTATGAAAACATTCACGTGCGAAGAGATCATGAATCATGAGGGCGGGTGCGACATGGAATTCTCAGGCGAGAATCCGATGGATGTTGCAAGCCAGTGCGGCAAACATGTTGCGGAGTCTACCGACGAAGCGCACAAGCCAATGCGAGACCTGATGATGAACCCCAATCACACGCAGGCAAATCGCGAGAAGTTGACCTGCCATGGAAGTTTCATCCGGCAACTTTTAGAGTCTCCAGCAGTTTTATGCCCGATTGGGCAAGTTGAGCAACAGGGCGGAACGCGGAGCCGT
>JAYTIG010000294.1:0-4541 GCA_043731995.1 Hyphomicrobiales bacterium | reverse complement strand
CGCGCCCAATCCGGGTGGCGGGAGATCGCTTCTTCCACCGCCTCATCAAAGCTGCGGCCCTGATCATTTGCCAAGTTCCAATCGTGGTGGCAGACATTATCGAGGAACCATTCCATCTTCTCCTCGCTCTCAAACACCTTGCGGAAGAGATAGCGCGGGTTCCAGTCGATCAGCACTGCGCCGAGATCGAAGACGACGTTCATATTTCTGTTCCCTCACCCTGAGGCGCCCTGCGCAGCAGGGCCTCGAAGGGCGGTTCGTTCAATATTGGCGGCGCATGCTTCGAGGCTTTGCTGCGCAAAGCACCTCAGCATGAAGTAGGGGTTACGACGCCTCGGCCAGTTGCTCGGCCTCTTCCAAATTCACCGACACCAGTTGCGACACGCCGCGCTCCATCATGGTGACGCCGAACAGGCGGTGCATGCGGGCCATGGTGAGCGGATGGTGGGTGATGATGAGGAAGCGTGTATCAGTGCGCGCCATCATCGCATCGAGCAAGTTGCAGAAACGTTCCACATTGTGATCGTCCAACGGCGCGTCCACTTCGTCCAATACGCAGATGGGCGAGGGGTTGGTGAGGAACACCGCGAATATCAGCGACAAGGCTGTGAGTGTTTGCTCACCGCCCGACAGCAATGAAAGCGTTGTTGGCTTCTTGCCCGGTGGATTGGCCATGATTTCAAGGCCGGCTTCCAATGGATCGTCGGACTCGATCAATTGCAGCTCGGCCTTGCCGCCTTCAAAAAGCGTGGTGAAGAGTTCGCCGAATTTCACGTTGACAGTTTCAAAAGCATCCAACAGGCGCTGGCGGCCTTCCTTGTTGAGAGAACCGATGCCGCCGCGCAGTTTGGCGATGGCTTGCACCAGTTCTTCCTTCTCATTCTTCATGCGGGTGAGCTGTTCATCCACCGCCTGGGCCTCTTCATCGGCGCGCAAGTTCACGGCACCCAGACGCTCACGGTCTTCGCGCAGTGAGAAGAGCTTCTTTTCAATTTCATCTGCGGCTGGAAGTTTTCCTTCTTCGATCTCGGCGCGGGCCAGAACGTCTTGCGGCTCACATTGCAGGGTTTCGGCAATGCGGGCCACGGCGTGATGATGGCGGGCTGTGGAGGCTTCCAGAACAGCGCCCAGGCGGGCATGGTTCCCGCGCGAAGCGGCGGCCTGTTCCTGCAGGGTGCGCAGAAGCTGATCGGCCTCGCGCACGGCATTTTCAGCGGTGGCCAGTTTGTCGGCAGCGGATTTGCGCTCGCCGTCGGCCTCTGCCAGCATGTTCATCAGCTTCAGGCGTTTGTCAGCCAGAGCCTGAGGCATGGATTGCATATCGGCAATTGCAGCTTCGGTTTCATCCACACGCTCAGTGAGGTGAACCACATGTTCTCTGGCTTTGATGGCGCGGGCTTGCCATTGCCCTTGTTCATGGCCAATCGCAGTCAGCCGATCAGCGCGGATGCGGGCCTCGCGCTCCAGGCCATCATGTTTGGCGCGGGCTTCGGCATAAAGGCCGCGCTCACCATTCAAGGTATCGCGCAAGCGTTGAACCTCGGCGTTCAGGCCGTCGCTGGCGGGAAGTTCGGCAAATTGCTGTTGAGCGATGCCGTGGTGTTCGCGCGCTTCGGAGAGTTGGCTTGCGGCACTGCGAGCGCTTTCTTCCAGTGCAGAAGTTTGCGCGGCGTTTTCCGCCATCCGGCGCTCATGGGCCTGCAAGGCCTTGCGGGCGACATCAAGGGCAGACGTGGCGGCGCGCCAGGCTTCGCGCTTGTCACGCTCGGTGCGCTGGCCATTTTCCACAGCCGTGCGGGTGTGATCAAACTCAGCCTTGGCCGCATCAGAAGCGGCGATGGCCTGATGCATGTCCTGCTCGATTTGAGCCAGGCGGTTGCGTTCGGCCAGACGCTTGGCGGCGGCACTGGGCGCATCAGCGGCGGCCGTGAAGCCATCCCAACGCCAGACATCACCTTCGACGGAGACAAGCCGTTGGCCGGGCTGCAATTGTGGTTGCAGGGCCGCACCAACGGTGCGCGACACAACACCGATGTGTGAAAGCACACGCGCCAAGGCAGGTGGTGCTTCCACAAATTGGCTCAATGGCGCGGCATCGGCGGGCAAGGTGGATGTGTGATCCAGCGGGGGAAGCCCGCGCCAATGGGCGGGGGCACCTTCATCGGCGGAAGCTTCAATATCTTCGCCCAAGGCAGCACCCAGGGCGGCTTCATAGCCGGACCGAACCTTGATCAAGTCCACCAGTGAAGGCCACAGATCGCCGCCACCGGCTTTCAGCAAATTGGTGAGTGTGCGGACTTCGGTTTGTAGCCTGTCGGCCTTGCGGCGGGCTTCATCATGGGACTGGCGCTTATCCTGCTCCATGTTGCGGGCCACACGCAGTGCAGCTTCGGCATGCGACGCACCCTGCTCTGATTCGGCAAACACCTGCTCGGCATGGACCACGGCCTGTGTGAGGGTTGCGCCATCTTCGGTGGAACCGATGCGGGCGCTCAGTTCCTGTTGGCGTGAGGCAATATCAGCAGCTTGCTTTTCCAATCGCGCAACACGCGATTGATGCTCGGCGATGGAACGCTCAAAGCCGGCGCGTTGGGCGGAAAGTTCCGCCAGCCTGGCATTGGCTGCATCGGCAGCTTCCTGCGCGCGGGCCAGTGATGCGGCGGCAGATTGAAGCGCCGTTGCGGCTTCCTCGCGCGAGGCGGAATCACCCGCAAGTGCTGCATTCAGGCTTTCAGCCTCAGCCAGCAACTTGGCAATGACACCATCTGTGTCCTGCACCAAGCTTTCTTCGCGGGCCAAATCTTGCGCGGCCTGGCTGCGGCGCTGCTTTAATTCATTGAGGCGGGCTTCAACGCGCTTTTCTTCTTCATCAAGGCTCACCCGTTCCAGCGTGATGCGTTGCAGAACGGCGGCGCGAATGGTTTCCTGCTCACGCAAGCCGGGCAGTGTTTCGCCCAATTCATCGCGGGCGCGCAGCTTTTCAGATGCGGACAGCGTGTGCTCGGCCAGGGTGCGCGTCGCCAGATCCAGCGCATCGGTGTCACTGGCCATGCTGGTGGCAGCATCGCGCCAAGCCACGTAGAGGCCAGAAGCTTCGAGTTTGCGGATTTCGGCTGAAACTTGTTTATATTTCACCGCTTGGCGCGCCTGACGCTTCAGGCTGGCAAGTTGGGCCTCCATCTGGGCCGTCACATCGTCCAGCCGCGCCATATTGGCTTCGGCGGCCTTGAGCTTCAGTTCCGCCTCATGGCGCCGCGTGTGCAGGCCGGTGATGCCGGCGGCTTCTTCCAGAATCAGGCGGCGGGCCTGCGGTTTGGCATTGATGATCTCGGCAATCTGCCCCTGACGCACGAGGGCCGGAGAACGCGAGCCAGTGGAGGCATCGGCAAACAGAAGCTGCACATCACGCGCGCGCACTTCCGAGCCATTGACGCGGTAAGTTGAGCCTTGATCGCGCACGATCTCACGGCTGATTTCCAGCATCTCCGTGTCGTTGTAGGCAGGTGGTGCGGTGCGATCATCATTGTGCATCGTCACCAGCACTTCGGCCATGTTGCGCGATGGGCGCTGGGACGTGCCAGAGAAAATCACATCCTCCATGCCGGAGGCGCGCATGGATTTGTATGAGTTTTCACCCATCACCCAGCGCAAAGCTTCCAGCAGGTTAGATTTGCCGCAGCCATTGGGCCCCACCACGCCGGTGAGGCCTTTTTCGATAATGAATTCTGTGGGCTCTACGAAGGACTTGAAACCTGTCAGCCGCAGTTTTGCAAATTTCATGGGAGCCCTATAGCGCATATCCCGTAGTGATGAAATCATCCCGCAAGGGATATGCGCAGCTTTATGTTTGGGGGCATGTCCTTCTCGCAAAAGTCATTCAACTTTTGCGGGACATGCCCGGTTATCACTTCAATAACGGATCGATGATGGCCTTCATGGCGTCATAGGTTTGTTCGCCATCCAGCACCTTGCCATTCACGAAGAATGTGGGAATGCCGGTTACGCCATATTGCTTGGAGCCCTTCTCGCGCACGTCAAGAATGCCCTTGGCCACCTTTTCATTCTTGAGGCAAGCCTCAAAATCCGCAGCTGACATGCCAGCTTGCTGGGCGATGTTCTTCAGGCCATTGAAGGCATCCGGCACCCAGGCGGCCTGGGTGGTGAAGAAGGTGTCGAGCAAAGCGAAATATTTTTCCTTCGGCGCGCAACGGGCCAGCATGAAAGCAGCAAGGCCCTGATCATTGTGCGGGAATTCGCGGAAGACGAAATGCACTTTGCCCGAGTCGATATAGTCCGGCTTCAACTTGACAAAGACATCCTTGTAGAAAGCCGCGCAATGCGGGCAGGAGGCCGAGCCATATTCAACGATGGTGACCTTGGCATCCTTCGGGCCCAACTCCATTTCGCCTTCCTCAGGCGGGGTGAGGATGTCTGACAGATCCACCTTCGGCGGATCTTCGGCCAAGGCGGCGGTTGAGAAGCTGGTGGCCAAGGCGGCCGCGCCCAGCATCACATGGCGGCGGGAAGTTTGAATCATGGCA
>JAYTIG010000293.1:0-1647 GCA_043731995.1 Hyphomicrobiales bacterium | reverse complement strand
ATGAGCAAAGACGGCAAATCCAAACCACAGGAATTCCAGGCCGAAGTCGGCAAGCTGCTGCACCTGATGGTGCATTCAGTTTATTCCGACCGGGACGTCTTCCTGCGTGAGTTGATCTCCAACGCTTCCGACGCGCTGGACAAGCTGCGCTATGAGGCCATCGCCAAACCGGAGCTTTTGGAGCAGGACGCCCAGCTCAGCATCACTATCACGCCAGACAAACCCGCCAAGACGCTGACCATCGCCGACTCCGGCCTTGGCATGTCGTCCAAGGAGTTGACCGAAAACCTCGGCACCATTGCCAAATCTGGCACACAAAAATTCGTCGAAAAAGCCAAGGATGCGCCCCAGCTTATCGGCCAGTTTGGCGTGGGTTTCTATGCCTCCTTCATGGTGGCCAGCGAAGTTGAGGTTTTCTCGCGCAAGGCCGGCGCCAAGGCCTGCAATGTCTGGCGTTCCAATGGTGAAGGCACCTTTACGGTAGACGAAGCCGAAAAGGGTGATCGTGGCACCCGCATAGTTTTACACTTGCGCGATGACGCCTTGGACTATTTGGAGCCATGGAAGATTGAAGAGGTGGTCAAAACCTATTCCGACCACATCACCCACCCGATCATGTTGGCGGGCGAGGGCGAGGCCAAGCAAATCAATTCGGCCTCCGCCATCTGGATGCAGCCCAAGGCCAAGGTGACGGCAGAGGAGCACAAGGAATTCTTTGGCACGCTCAACCATTCATCTGATGCCCCCGCACTTACCATCCATTACCGCGCCGAAGGCCGCCACGAATATAATGTGCTGCTCTATGTGCCGGAAGAGCGGCCCTTTGACCTTTATGACGCCGAACGCAAGGGCCGGCAGAAACTCTATGTCAAGCGTGTATTCATCGCTGATGATGCCGCCCTGCTGCCGCCCTATCTGCGTTTCGTGCGCGGGGTGATTGACAGCTCTGACATGCCGCTCAATCTTTCCCGCGAGATGTTGCAGAACAATCCGGATGTGGCCGCGATCCGCAAGGCCGTCACCAACCGCGTGTTGCAGGAGTTGAAGAAGCTGAGCGAAAGCGACGCAACAACTTTCGCCAAGGTATGGGAGAATTTCGGCCCCGTCATCAAGGAGGGCCTTTATGAAGATTGGGAACGGCGCGACGCCTTGTTTGAAGTGGCGCGTTTCAAATCCACCAGGCGTGAGACTTTGACGCTGAAAGATTACGTTGCTGGCCTGAAAGAAAACCAGACGGCGATTTACTATCTCACCGCGGAAGACAGCGCCAAGGCCGCCGCCAGTCCGCAACTCGAAGGCTATAAATCGCGCGACATCGAAGTTCTGCTGTTGACCGACCCTGTGGATTCCTTCTGGGTGCGCACTGCTTTGGGCTTTGAAGGCAAGCCCTTCAAGTCAGTGGCGCAAGGTGCTGCCGATCTCGATGCCATCAAGCCTGCCGAAGAGAAAAAGGAAGAGTTGCAAGATACACCGGAAACCGCCAGCCTCATCGCTGCATTTAAGCAGGCACTGGGTGCACGCGTCTCAGATGTGCGCGCCTCCAAGCGCCTGACCGACTCCGCCTGTTGCATCGTGAGCGACGGGCAGATGGACCGTACACTGGAAAAGTTGTTGTCGAGACAGAAGGATTCTGGCGTGTCGGTCTCT
>JAYTIG010000292.1:0-1649 GCA_043731995.1 Hyphomicrobiales bacterium | reverse complement strand
TGACGGTTTCCCCATCTAAATCATATTGCGCGCCGGAAATGCGGCCCGCGTGGCGGCCACAGGTAACACCCGCGGAATTATCCCAGGTGTCATGCGCTTCATTCAGAGGCGTGCCGAAAACAACGTCCACGCCATCCACTTCAAGGCCCAAGAGCCTTGCGCCGAAATCTGAGAAAGTTGCTTTGAGGCCAGGGGACTTAATGGTTTGCATTTGTTATTTCCATTTCTCTCAACTCTCCATGGGCGGGCTTGTTCCGCCCATCCAACTTTCAATCGCTCAATTGGTGGCAAGACTGGAGCGGCGGGTCAAGCCCGCCGATGGAGTGGATGGCTAGTGATTATCCCGGGGAATGCCCATGGTCTTGGCCACGCGGCGGAATTTTGTGGCGCCTTTCAGCACCATGCCTTGTGCCAGTTGGTCGGTTTCCTTGCGGAAGATTTCCTGCCAAGGCGTTTGTGACGGCGGCACCTTGAAGCCGCCACTCTTTTCCAATTCGGCGCGGCGTTTGGCAATCTCATCAGCAGAAAGCAAGACGTTGCAATCGCCGGTGTTGAGATCAATGCGCACCTTATCGCCGTTCCTGATGATAGCGAGGCCACCGCCAGCCGCCGCTTCTGGCGAGGCATTGAGGATAGAGGGAGAGCCCGACGTGCCAGATTGGCGGCCATCGCCCACGCATGGCAATGAGCGGATGCCTTTTTCAAGCAAATAATTGGGCGCGCGCATGTTCACCACTTCAGCCGCACCGGGATAGCCCAAGGGGCCCACGCCGCGAATGAAGAGAATGGTGTTTTCATCCACATTCAAAGCCGGGTTGTCGATATTGGCATGATAATCTTCCGGCCCATCAAACACGATGGCCTTGGCCTCAAAGGCGTTCAGATCCTTGGGGTTGGAGAGATAACGTTTGCGGAATTCTTCCGAGATCACGCTGGTCTTCATGATGGCACTATCAAACAGATTGCCATGCAGCATCTTGAAACCGGCGTGCTTCTTGATCGGCTCGTCAAATGACTTGATCACCTTGCGGTTCCAGGAGAATTTGCCCGTGCAATTCTCTCCGATCGTCTTGCCGTTGACGGTCAAGGCCTTTTCATGAATCTTTCCAGCCTTGATCAGTTCAGCCACTACGGCTGGCACGCCGCCTGCGCGGTGATAATCCTCGCCAAGATATTCGCCTGCGGGCTGCAGGTTGACGAGCAGTGGCAGGTCATAGCCGTGGGTTTCCCAATCCTTGACTGAAAGTTCGACGCCGAGATGGGCGGCGATGCCGTTCAAATGGTTGGGCGCGTTGGTGGAGCCGCCGATGGCGGTGTTGACGACGATGGCATTCTCGAACGCCTCGCGCGTCATGATTTTTGATGGTGTCAAATCTTCGGCCACCATTTCCACAATGCGCTTGCCGGTTTCATAGGCCATCTGGCCACGCTCGCGGTAAGGTGCGGGAATTGCGGCATTGCCGGGCAAGGTCATGCCCAAGGCTTCAGCCAAGGAATTCATCGTGGTGGCTGTGCCCATGGTGTTGCAATAACCGGTGGAAGGCGCCGAAGAGGCCACCAGATCAACAAAGCCCTTATAGTCCAACTCACCTGTGGCCAGCTTTTCGCGGGCCAGCCAGACGATGGTGCCCGAACCCGTGCGCTGGCCC
>JAYTIG010000291.1:0-1654 GCA_043731995.1 Hyphomicrobiales bacterium | reverse complement strand
AAGCTGGTGCATATCAACCGCGTCGCCAAGGTGGTGAAGGGCGGCAAGCGCTTTGGCTTTGCAGCTCTCGTTGTTGTTGGCGATCAAAAGGGCCGTGTAGGCTTTGGGCATGGCAAGGCGCGTGAAGTGCCAGAAGCCGTACGCAAGGCAACAGAAGCAGCGAAGCGTGGTTTGATCCGCGTTCCGTTGCGCGAAGGCCGCACTTTGCACCACGACATTGATGGTCGTTGGGGCGCTGGCAAGGTGACTCTGCGCACAGCCCCTCCCGGCACAGGCGTTATCGCCGGTGGTCCGATGCGCGCTGTATTTGAAAGCGTGGGCATGGCTGACGTTGTGGCCAAGTCACGCGGTTCATCAAACCCCTACAACATGGTTCGCGCCACGTTTGATGCTCTCAAGAAGCAAACCTCGCCGCGTTCGGTTGCGGCACGCCGCGGCAAGAAAGTGAGTGAGGTTCTCAAGAACCGCACGAACGATGTCGTGGCAGACTAAGGAATTTGATCATGGCAAAAGCAGCAGCAAAAACCGTGAAACTTGAACAGATCGCCAGCGCGAACCGCAAGCCCGCTGACCAACAGGCCACGCTAACCGGCCTTGGTTTGAACCGCATCCGCAAGCAATCAGAATTGGTTGATACGCCAGCCGTTCGCGGCATGATCGCCAAGGTCGCGCATCTCGTGCGCGTTATTGGATAAGGATTACCTGAGATGAAGCTCAATCAAATCGCTGACAATCCCGGCGCCAAGCATGCCAAGAAGCGTGTGGGCCGTGGCATCGGCTCCGGCCTTGGCAAAACCGCTGGTCGCGGTGGCAAAGGTCAAACCGCTCGTAAGGGTGGTGCAAAGGCTGGCTTCGAAGGCGGCCAAATGCCGATCTATCGCCGCTTGCCAAAGCGCGGCTTCAACAAGCCGAATGCTGTTGCCTATAATGAAGTTTCCCTGGCCCGGATTGCGGATGCCATTGAAGCCAAGAAGATTGATGGCAAGGTCGCGGTCACACAGGAAAGCCTGTTGGCTGCTGGCGTGATCTCCAAAATTACGGCTGGCGTTCGTCTCATCGGCAATGCCGAAGTGAAGGCTAAGCTCAACTTTGAAGTATTCTATGCCTCCAAGGGCGCCATTGCCGCTGTTGAAAAGGCTGGCGGTTCTGTGAAGGTTCTTCGTCCGGTGGAAATTCCGGCCGTCCACAAGGCATAAGCGATTTTTGACCTTGCCCCTAGGGCTGGGTGAAAGACGTGGAAAGACAATAGATTAGGGCATCAACTTGTAATTGGACATGAAGTCCTGCGCAGGTGGTGCCCTAAAAGTTGATCAAACCGTTGAAACACCCCATATGAGGGCATTCACGGATGATGGGGATTAGAGATGGCATCAGCAGCTGAGCAACTTGCAGCCAATATCAATTTCGGTTCGCTGGGCAAGAACGAAGATTTGCAAAAGCGCATCTGGTTCACCCTTGGCGCATTGCTGGTCTATCGTCTCGGCTCCTACATTCCCATTCCCGGCATCGACACCGCCGCGGTTGCGCAATTTGCCAACCAGAATGCGTCGGGCATTTTGGGTTGGATGAATGGACTGGCCGGGGGCGCTCTTGGCCGCATGGCGATCTTCGCCCTCAACATCATGCCCTACATCTCGGCCTCGATCATCATGCA
>JAYTIG010000290.1:0-4564 GCA_043731995.1 Hyphomicrobiales bacterium | reverse complement strand
GGCCGAAGGCCTTGCCATCATCAAAGCGTGAAGTGCCGAAAGTGCCGAGGCTGTGGCCACCGTAACTCGTTGTCATGGGTGCTACTTCCACATGTTTTTCGGGCAGTTCATCAATGAAACGCGAGGGCAGGGCATTTTGCCAAAGGCCATGCATCTGGCGGTTTTGGGCAAATGAAATCGTGAGATTTCTTTTGGCCCGGGTGATGCCGACGTAGGCGAGGCGGCGCTCTTCCTCCAAACCGCTGCGGCCCTTTTCATCAAGGCTGCGTTGCGAGGGGAACAGGCCTTCTTCCCAACCCGGCAAGAACACTTGCGTGAATTCCAGCCCCTTGGCGGAATGCATGGTCATGATATTCACACGGTCTTCCTCGTTGCCCTGGTCGCGGTCCATCACCAAGGCCACATGCTCCAGGAAGCCGCCAAGATTTTCAAAGTCGGCCATTGAACGGATGAGCTCTTTGAGATTGTCCAAGCGGCCTTCGGCTTCGGGGCTTTTGTCGGCCTGCCACATGGCGGTGTAGCCGCTCTCATCCAGCACAATTTCAGCCAGCTCCGTGTGCGGGATGTGATCCAGCTTTTCACGCCAGTGGGTGAAGCCTTCGAGCAACTGGCGCAAGCTGGTGCGCGCCTTGGCGGGCAGGTCGGTTGCCAGGCTCATGGCTTCGGCGGAAACGTAAAGCGATGTGCGCCGCGCTCGGGCCTCGGAGAACATTTTCTTCACCGAGCTGTCACCAATGCCGCGCTTGGGCGTGTTGATGATACGCTCAAAGGCCAAGTCATTATCCGGCGAAGCGACAATCTTCAAATAGGCCAGCGCATCGCGGATTTCTGCCCGTTCGTAAAAGCGCGGGCCGCCGATCACACGGTAAGGCACGCCCGCACGGATGAAGCGATCTTCAAAGGCGCGCATTTGAAAAGACGCACGCACCAGAATGGCCATGTCGTTCAGCGTCGCGCCTTTGCGTTGCAGGCTTTCGATATCATCGCTGATTTGGCGCGCCTCCTCCTCGCCATCCCAATGGCCGCGCACGATCACGGGGCTTTCGGCATCGCGGTCGGTGTGCAGAGTTTTGCCAAGGCGCGATTCATTCTTGGCGATGAGGCCGGAAGCCGCGCCCAGGATTTGCGGGGTGGAGCGATAGTTGCGCTCCAGGCGGATGATCTTCGCGCCGGGGAAATCCTTCTCGAAGCGCAGAATGTTTTCAACTTCAGCGCCGCGCCAACCATAGATCGACTGGTCATCATCACCCACGCAGCAAATGTTCTTGTGCCCCTGCGCCAGCAGCTTCAGCCAGAGATATTGCGCGGTGTTGGTATCCTGATACTCATCCACCAGCATATATTTGAAGCGTTGCTGATAGGAGGCCAGCACATCCGGGTGTTGCTGGAAAATGCGAAGCGGCTCTAACAGTAAGTCGCCAAAGTCAGCCGCATTCACGGTTTTCAGCCGCGCCTGATAATCGGCATACAGCTTGCCGCCGAGCCCATTGGCGAAGGAAAATGCCTCTCCAGCCGGAATTTTGTCAGGCAGAAGCCCACGGTTCTTCCAGCCATCGATGAGGTTGGCCAGTTGGCGCGCGGGCCAGCGCTTTTCATCAATGTTTTCGGCCTGCAGGAGCTGCTTGAGAAGGCGCAACTGATCGTCATCATCGAGAATGCTGAAGCCGGATTTGAGGCCCGCCAATTCCGCATGGGCGCGCAGGATTTTGACGCCGATGGCGTGGAAAGTTCCAAGCCAGGCCATGCCTTCAACAGCACCGCCAATCAACTGGCCGATGCGCTCTTTCATTTCGCGCGCCGCCTTGTTGGTGAAGGTGACGGCGAGGATTTGGCTGGGCCAAGCCTTGCGCTGCGACAACACATGGGCAAGCCTGGTGGTGAGCACGCGGGTTTTGCCCGTGCCAGCACCTGCCAGCACCAGCAGGGGGCCATCAATGGTGAGCACCGCGTCGCGTTGTTCGGCGTTCAGGCCTTCCAGATAAGGCGGGGCGGCGGTGGCCATGGCGCGCGCCGAGAGCCCGCCCTGTTTGGGCGGTGGCGGGGCGTCATCAAAATCGGAAAGGTCAATGGGCATAGGGGCTCGATTCTCGAACCTCTATATAGGCGTTTAGCCGCAAAAGGTCAGGCGCAGCGCGGCAGATCCTGCTTTTCCGGCTTCACCGCCAGTTGCCTTTGCAACTTGCGCCAATAGGCGGCGGTTTCAGTATCGCCGGATTTCTCGCAGAGCAGGGCATGGCGCGCGGCTTCTCCGGCCGCATGGCGGCCATGGACGAAGACCAAGGCTTCGGCAAAGTGCGTAAAACCGTTGTTCAACATGGGTCGCTCCCTTTTTTTGAGGCTTCTGATTTGAAGCCTTATGCAAGGGAACTAGGCCATTTGTTTTGCGGGAATGTGACGATTAGGAGGCACGCAGATGCACAACACTTGAGTAAATGCCCAGAGCGAAAACAAATGCTATTTCCGCGGCGGCGGAAGCCCGATCTGGTGGCCCAGTTGCGGGGGTAAGGGCAGCTTGGCGTGATCTTTCGCCATGGCCTCAATCTTGGCCAGAATTTCAGCCGGGAATGCTGCGGTGCGGTGGATGTTCATGTCCACGTGGCTCACCATCACTTCCAGCACACAGGCGAGATAACTCGACTCACCGCGAAACATCTGCTGCACATAGTGCACGCGCTTGGCATCACATCCGATGATCTGGGTTTCCACACGCACATCCTCGCCCTGTTTCAATTCATTGGCATAGGTGGTGTGGGTTTCCAGCGTGAAGGTGGTGCAATTGGTGCGCGTTGTATAGGCAGCACCCGTGCCGAAGGTTTCAAACATCTCCTCGGCGGCGCGGTCAAACAACACGGCATAATAGGCCATGTTGAGATGGCCATTATAATCCGTCCACTGGCTTTCAACCTTTTGCATGTTGCTTGTGTAAGGTTTGGCATTTGTCATGATGAATCGCTCGCGGGGCTGTGTTAGGTTTGGGCATGGATACACTAACGCCGAAAGCCAATACAGAGCGCGCCATTGCCGCCGCGCGGGCGCTTTTGGGCGACAGGCTTTCGACCGCAGCAGCGGTGCGTGACCACCATGGCAAGGACCAGACCTGGAATGAAGGCGCATCGCCGGAAGCCGTGGCTTTTGTGCACAGCACAGAGCAAGTTCAGGCACTGGTGAAGATTTGCGCTGCGGAAAAAGTGCCCGCAATTGCTTTTGGTGCCGGCACATCGCTGGAAGGGCATTTTTCGGCGGTGCAAGGCGGAATTTGCATTGATCTCAGTGGGATGGATCAAATCCTGCAAGTGAATGTTGAGGATCAGGATTGCCGCGTTCAAGCCGGCGTCACTCGCAAGCAGCTTAATGCCTATATCCGCGATCAGGGCCTGATGTTCCCCATCGATCCCGGTGCCGATGCCACCATTGGCGGCATGGCTTCCACCCGCGCTTCCGGCACCAATGCGGTGCGCTATGGCACCATGCGGGAGAATGTGATGGGCCTGACAGTCGTGCTGGCCGATGGCCGGGTGATCACCACGGGCACGCGGGCGCGCAAATCTTCTGCTGGTTATGATCTCACGCGGCTGTTTGTCGGCGCGGAAGGCACGCTGGGCGTCATCACCGAAGCGCAACTGAAACTGCATGGCATTCCTGAGGCGATGAGTGCTGGCATTTGCGCCTTCCCCTCGATCGAGGCCTGTTGCAACACGGCCATCGAAACTATCCAGATGGGCATTCCCGTGGCGCGGATCGAGTTGGTGGACGGCGAGCATATCAAGGCGATCAATGCCTATTCCAAACTGTCCATGCCAGTGGCACCCACGCTGTTTCTCGAATTCCATGGCACCAAAGCGGGCGTGGCCGAGCAAGCGCAAATGTTCGGTGAGATTGCGTCGGGCCATGGCGGCGGCGCGTTCCAATGGGCCACGCAGGAGGAAGAGCGGCTGAAACTCTGGCAGGCGCGGCATGATGCCTTCTGGGCCACGAAGAGCATGAAGCCCGGCAAGGAAGAATCCATCGCCACCGATGTGTGCGTTCCCATTTCGCGGCTGGCGGAATGCGTGACGCAAACGCAGGCTGATCTCGAAGCCAATGACATCTATGGCCCCATCATCGGTCATGTGGGCGATGGCAATTTCCATGTGGTGCTGTTTTGTGACCGCGCCAATGCTGATGAAGTGAAGCGCGTGAAGGCGATTTATGGCCGGTTGATTGACCGCGCGTTGGCCATGGGTGGCACCTGCACGGGCGAACATGGCATCGGCTCTGGCAAGCGCGACTATCTCGCCAAGGAGCATGGCGAAGGCGTTGCCGTGATGCGCCAGATCAAGCTGGCGCTTGACCCCGACAACATCATGAACCCCGGCAAAAATGCCGGGCCGTAATGTGAGGCGGCGGGTACGGCGATGAGTCTTTGGAAATCCCCGGTGCTTTATATTGGGCTGCTGATCCTTCTGGTGGTTGGCGGTGCGCTGGCGGCACCCTTCATTGTGGACTGGAATGGTTACCGCGATGATCTTGAGGCCTATGGCCACAGGTTGACAGGGCGGGATGTTGCCATCACCGGTGATATTGC
>JAYTIG010000289.1:0-4571 GCA_043731995.1 Hyphomicrobiales bacterium | reverse complement strand
GGCGAAGTATCCAACGGTTTACGCGAGCTGCATGGCAGTTGGCATTGACCCCGTGAAAGATCTCATTCCCGTCATTCCGGCAGAACACTATCACATGGGCGGCATTGCCAGTGATGCGCGTGGCCGCACATCGCTTGATGGCCTCTGGGCGGCGGGCGAGGTGGCTTGCACGGGAGTGCATGGCGCCAATCGGTTGGCTTCAAATTCGCTCTTGGAGGCGGTGGTTTTTGCGGCACGCATTGCCGAGGCTATTGGGGCCATGAAAATTCAGGTGCGTGAAATTTCTGCCATGCGGCTTGCAGACAATAGTCCCGCCGATGAAGGCGACCTTCGCGAGGAACTGCGAAAGATCATGTCATCCAAGGTGGGTGTCATCCGCAATGGTGATAGGTTGAAAGCGGCTATCGCGGCCATTCGGCAAATTTCGCAAAACGCGCAAAGTGCGGCCCTGCAAAATATGTGCACCGCCGCGCAGCTGATTGCCACATCAGCCTGGGTGCGTCACGAAAGCCGCGGCGGCCATTATCGCGATGACTATCCAAATGCTGATGAAGACTTGGCCGCGCGCTCGTATCTCACTCTCGCACAATCCAACGCAATCGTATCAAAGGCCCTTGCACCATGACCCATTTCCCCAACCAGCTTTTGTTGCAGGAAGCGGTGCGCCAGGCCTTGCTTGAAGATTTGGGCCGGGCGGGAGATATCACCTCACTCTCAACCATTTCCGCCACTGCCACAAGTCATGCAAAATTTGTGGCGCGTGAAGCTGGTATCATTTGCGGATTGGATTTCGCAGCCGAGGCCTTTCGACAGATGGATGGCAAAGGGATTTTCGAAGCCGTCATGCAGGACGGCGACAAGGTTGAGCGTGGCAGCCTGATCGCAAAAGTCTCCGGGCCATCGCGTGCCCTGCTCGGTGCTGAGCGTGTTGCACTTAACTATATGGGCCGCCTCTCCGGCATAGCTTCGCTCACGGCCCAATACGCTGCACGCATTGCCCACACCAAGGCCCGCATTGCCGACACGCGCAAGACAACGCCAGGCCTGCGCGCCTTTGAAAAATATGCCGTGCGTTGCGGCGGCGGCATGAATCACCGTTTTGGACTGGATGACGCAGTCCTCATCAAGGATAATCACATTGTGGCTGCGGGCGGCATTGTGCCGGCCCTTCACGCGGCAAAGAAATCCATTGGTCACATGGTCAAGATTGAAATTGAAGTTGATACCTTGGATCAGCTGAAAACCGTGATCAGGGAAGGTGCTGATTTTGTGCTGCTCGACAACATGAGCACGGACCAGTTGCGCGAAGCCGTGAAGCTGGTTGGCGGTAAATTGCTGTGTGAAGCCTCAGGCGGTGTTAATCTCGAAACCGTGAAAGCCATCGCTGAAACAGGTGTTGATCTTATTTCAGTGGGCGCCCTCACCCACTCGGCCAGCGTTTTGGATATAGGCTTGGATTTCGATTGACTCACGCCATGGCAGCAAGAAGACTTATTTTTGCACTTGTAAACGGTCCGGTTTACAGAAATCTGGCAATTGAAAGGTTTGCCCCACGCAGATCAGGTTGTGGATGCACGTGCCGATTTTGTGCCTACGGTTCGAACAATTGCGATACCTGGAGACACGAATCTTGCTGGTGATATCTTTGGCCACAGACTGCTCGCCGCCGGCCATGTGGGCGGCAAAATCGTTTTCCTGCCTGAGGTGTGTGTTTCCCGGCTAACCGCAAGCTGGAATGACAGAGACAAACCCAACGCGGCAAGTTAGTTTGCCAAAACTCTCAAACTTCCTGAGCAGTAACGTGCCCCTGTCCAATACAGGAGAAGTTGACCGTCTTACCAACACAGTTTGACAAGAGATGGACAATCGCTCAATTTTGACACGGGTGCACCACTTCGCTCTTGGTGGCGAGTGATGTGCCAGTGCTCACCAACAGGGGCCTTCAAAATGATTTCCGCTGAAAGCAGTATTTGCCAAGCCTTTCCAGATCGTGTGGAAGTGCATGGCCTCGATCTTTGCCGTTCGGTCATGGGCCGGATGAGCTTTACCGAATATTTTTATTTGCTTTTGACGGGCCGCGAAGCAACTTCAATCCAGCGCGAATTCCTGGACTTGTTGCTCATTTCTATTGCCGAACACGGGATGATGCCGACGGCGGTTGTGGCGCGGATGACCTATGCAGCTGATCCCGGATCATTGCAGGGCGCATTGGCGGCAGGCCTTCTCGGCTGCGGGCCGGTGCTGCTCGGAACGTCTGAACTTTGTGCCAAACTGTTGGAAGAAGCGCAGGCAAAAGTGACGGCTGGAGATGACCCACTCCTCACCGTGGAGAACATGGCAAGCGCGATCCGGAAATCTGGTGGCAAGTTGCCGGGCTTCGGCCATCCGGTCCACAAGCCGTTTGATCCTCGCGCTGAAAGGATTCTCGAATTGGCGGACGCCAAGGGAGTCAGTGGACCGCATGTGAAACTGGCGCTTGAGTTTCGCGGTGCCGTGGCCAAGATCTGGGGCAAGCCTTTGACGATGAATGTGTCGATGCCCATTGCCGCCGTGATGCTGGACCTCGGATTTCCCGCAGCAATGGTCAAGTCTGTGCCGCTATTAGCGCGGGCCGCAGGAATTCTCGGGCACTTGGTTGAAGAACACCAGAATGCGATCGGGTTCTTTATGGCCAACAAAGCCGAAGAGGCCATAACCTATCGCAGCAAGCGGGAACGCTGATGTTATCTCCGGATATTGAGACCCGCCCCTGGGCCCAACAAATTGACATGGACGAGAAGCATTACCGTGAACAATTGCGTTATCTGTTTGAGCGATCCAGCTTTTATCGCAACAAGCTGGTGAATGCTGGCTTTGCTTCGCCTGAGGCCGCCGGCGGATTGGCTGACATTGGCCAACTGCCCTTGACCGAGAAGAATGAAATCCGCGCCAGTTGCACGCGAGAAAACCCGATTGGCAGCCATCTCTGTGTGGAACGCGGTGAGATCGTCCGCATCTATTCCACCAGTGGCACCACTGGCACACCGAGCTATATCCCGCTCACTCAAAGCGATCTCGACAATTGGGTGACAGGCTCATCGCGCAGCTATTCCGCCTCTGGCATAAAGGCGGGGCAACGCATCGTTTCCACCTATAACGCGGGGCCATTTGTGGCTGGTGCGGCGTTGGGCTCGATGGATCGGATTGGCCTGTGTCACATCCCAGTCGGCACCGGCAACACCGAGCGGTTGATGAAAGCCATTGAACTATTGCATCCAGAGGCTGCGGTGATGACGCCTTCCTATGCCGATTACCTCATCGAATGGGCAGCCGAACATAAATTCGATCTGAAAGGCTCCAGCGTGCAGCGCGTCCTCGTGGCCGGAGAACCTGGTGGCGGTGAACCAACATTCCGCCGAAAGCTCGAAGAAGGCTGGGGCGCGCGCGTGACGGAAGCCATGGGGATTGGTGACATCGGCGTCTCCCTTTGGGGGGAGTGTGAACACCAAATCGGCATGCATCTTGGCGCCCGCGACTTCGTGCATGCCGAACTCATTGACCCTGAAACAGGCCTGCCAGTCCCCATGCGGGATGGCGCGCGCGGGGAACTTGTCTTGACGCATTTGCAACACCGCGCTGCACCGCTCCTGCGCTTTCGCACACGCGATCACGTCGAAGTCTGGACCAGTCCTTGCGCCTGCGGTCGCACCTCGCCACGGGTACGTTGCATCGGCCGCACCGACGACATGCTGATTGTCCGCGGTGTTAACGTTTTCCCATCGGCAATCCGCGAGGTGGTCAGCCAATTCATGCCTGCGGTGAGCGGGTATATTCTGGTGAAGCCAGTTCATGCCGGGGTCAAACAGGAACCGCCACTTCCCATCGTGATCGAGCTTGCAAAAGACCGTGTGGCGGATGTAGCGTTGCAAGAAGCCATCCAGACAAGACTGAGAAGTGTATTGGTGTTTTCGGCTGCGGTGGAGCTGTTGCCCCATGGCACGCTGCAGCGCAGTGAGTATAAATCAAAACTCGTACAACTTTAAGGCGCAGGCGATCAAATGCAAAAATTGCAAAGTCAGGGTGTGCATCACATCACCATAAATGGCGCCACCCGCCAGACCTCAATCGATTTCTGGGAGGGTGTGCTCGGCATGCCTTTCGTGTTCGAACAGCCCAATTTGGACAAGGCCTCGGAGAGCCATTTGTATTTTGACCCCGGCGATGGCCGATTGATCACGATCTTCACGGACGAGACCCGCAAGGCTGACCCGCGGCGCACACCCAATGAACCGGGTTGCGTGCATCACATCGCCTTTTCCGTATCCCGCGTGACTTTTCTTCAGGCGGTGAAACGCCTTGATGAACGGGGGATCAAACACAGTGGCGTCAAAGATCGCGGCTTCATGGACTCGATCTATTTTACCGATCCGCTGGGCCTGCTGATTGAACTCGCTTCCTATCGGTTTGACCCGCCACAGGGATATACTCACGCCGACGTGCTGTTTGCTGCACACCACATTCGTGTGGCGCGAGGGGACCACAATATCGCTGAAGTGCATCTGGCGGATGCAATTGAGCAGTTGACTACCAAA
>JAYTIG010000288.1:0-1662 GCA_043731995.1 Hyphomicrobiales bacterium | reverse complement strand
CAAGGCGGCCAGCGCCTCGGCCTTGTTGCCTGTCATGTCGGATTTGAAGCCACCCAGGAACATGAAACCGCAACGCCCCACTGCATCGCCCCCGCCATCAATCTGATAGGCCAGCTCGAAGCGCCCCAATTCCCGGTCAACCATCACTTGTGACATCACTTCAACCCGCTCAAAAATTAACCGTGGGCGGCTTGACGAAGCCCCCAGTTTAGCTGTCTAAACCCCCCCTAGCTAACCAAGGCCGGGTGATTGCGCAAACAGATTGCTGATCCCGCCTTTCCAGAGGAGATGAAACTTACTTGAGCCTTCCGCCACGCCCAATGCCCCCCAAACGCCCCATTCCAGCGCGCGCCCGCACCGATGCCCCGGCGCAAAAGGAAGAACTCCACCGCATCAACTCCCGCATTGAAGCACGCGAAGTGCGCCTGATCGACGCCGAAGGCAACAATGTCGGCGTTGTGCCCACGCGCCAGGCCCTGATCATGGCCGATGAGGCTGCACTGGATCTCGTTGAAATTTCGCCGGATGCCAAGCCGCCGGTAGCCAAGATTCTGGATTATGGCAAGTTCAAGTTCCAGGAACAAAAGCGTCTGGCTGAAGCCCGCAAGAAGCAGCGCGTTGTCGAACTCAAGGAAATCAAACTCCGCCCCATGATTGATGATCACGATTATGAAGTGAAGATGAAAGCCGCCAAGCGCTTCTTTGACGAGGGCGACAAGGTGAAGGTGACACTGCGTTTCCGTGGCCGCGAAATGGATCACCAGGAACTGGGCCACAAGCTCTTGAACAAGGTGAAGGCCGACACGACGGAAATCGCCAAGGTGGAGTTGGAGCCGCGCTTTGAAGGCCGCCAGATCATCATGATCCTGGCGCCAAGGGCGCAAAAACAATAAGCGTCAAACCATAAGAGAAGTTTCAAACGGCGGGTCAAATTCCGCCGTTTCATTTTTCGTCGTCACGCCCATCCGACTCCTAACCTGCTTCCGCGCCAGCATTTCCCGTTGATTTCATCTGCGTGCCCCTGCACTCTGCAGGATCATGACACGGCTTCGCAATTTCCAGCTTCCCGGACGTTCGCCCGTGCGCGTCACAGAAGCGGCTGTCGCCACCTCGCACCCACTGGCCTGCGCCACGGCCTGTCGTATTCTGAAATCCGGCGGCAATGCCATGGATGCTGCCGTGGCCGCCGCTGCCGTGCTGGCGGTGGTGGAGCCGCAATCCACCGGCATCGGCGGCGATGGTTTCATGCTCTATGCGCCACGGGGCGGCGATCAGGTTATCGGCTTCAATGGCTCCGGCCGCGCGCCCGCCAAGGCGGAGCTCAGCTGGTTTCAATCGCGTGGCATCACGGAGATTGGGGGGCACAGCGCGCACGCTGTCACCATCCCCGGCATCATCGACATGTGGTGCCAAGTGCTGGCCGACCATGGCACGCGAGAGCTTGGCGCCCTGCTGGAAGACGCCATCGCTTATGCCGAGAATGGCTATGTAATCGCAGACCGTGTGGCCTTTGACTGGCACGCTGCGGTTCAAACCATTGCCCATGATGACAACACCGCGCGTGTCTTCCTGCCTGGTGGCAAACTGCCGCAAGCCGGAGACATACACCGCCAACCCATCCTCGCCGCCACGCTGAAAACCATCGCCCAAAAAGGCCGCGAT
>JAYTIG010000287.1:0-4600 GCA_043731995.1 Hyphomicrobiales bacterium | reverse complement strand
AAGGCCATCGTGCAAAGTTTCGCAGGCACCTATGGCAAACCAACCAGCCTTTCGTTCAGCTTCACGCCGGGCCAAAAGGACTTTGCCGAACTTGTTGCCAAATTGAAGGCGGCAGAAATTGACACCCTCTATCTGGCCGCCTCGGCGCCAGACGGCGGGCGGATCACAGCAGCAGCGAAGGCCGCAGGCCTTAACCTCAAACGCTATGGCCCTGATTCCCTGTTGGCAGACCCCTTCTGGGAAGCCTCCGGCCCCGCCGGAGAGGCAACATTGGTGAGTTTTCCGGCTGACCCCATAAATACCAGCAATGCCAAGAACTTGAGCGATAATTTGAAAGCCCTGGGTGAAGCGACCGAAGGCCCAGCCCTGCCGGCCTATGCGGCGGTTGAGCTTTATGCTGCAGCTGCTGTGGCGGCTGGCCCTCATGCCGGGCTGGGCCTCGCCCAAATGCTGAAATCAGGTGCCGCCGTTGAAACCAGCCTTGGCCGCTTCACCTTTGACACCAAGGGCGATGGCCAAGACTTGCGCTTTTCCTGGTTTTCGTGGAACAACGGCGTCTATCAAACCATCGCAGCGGAATCCCAGTAAATGCGCGCCTTTTTTGTTCAAATAAAATGTCAGCTTGGCAAATCCTATGACGTTGCCAATGCCATCGCCGATGCCGAAATCGCCTCAGAAATTTTCTCAACGGCAGGCGAATATGACTTGCTGGTGAAATTCTACCTGAAAGACGGCGAAGACATCGGCCATTTCATCGCCCAAAAGGTGCAAACCATCCCCGGCATTCGCGACACTTTCACGATTGTCACTTTCAAGGCGTTCTAGTGGCAGAAATCCAAAAAAGCCGCATCTCGGTAAGGCCCTTTCTGCATTACCTGCTTGTTGCCTTGATTGTTGTTGGTGCGATCTATGGATTATCGCGGATAAGACCATTCTATTCCTTCGCCGGAATTGCAATTCCTCAAGAATATCAGGATATTGCCGGTCATTGGTCGGGCGGTGATCTTGACCTTTCGGTTCCAAAATATGGAAACGTGAAGTACAAAAGAAAAAAGGGCGGCTATGATATTGATCTCGATATGCCGCTCCAAGCCATAGCCGCTGATAAAATGACGGTTGGCATTGCATTTTGGACCACAGAATTTGCAATTCAGGTTCCGCCCCATAAAGTAGGCGATGCCTGGCTGATGACTTTGGAAGGCACGGAACTCACCCGAAAAGACTAATCGCACCTTTTGACTCAGGGCACCTGTGCCAGTAGTGACTTCCCAAGGCAACGTTTCCAGCCTTGATTCACCAACATTCCGCCAGGCCCCATTCAATGATTCCGCGTTACACCCGCAAAGAAATGGCCCAGATTTGGGCTCCCGAAACCCGCTTCAAAATCTGGTTTGAAATTGAGGCCTATGCAGCAGACCGCATGGCCCAGCTGGGCATCGTGCCCAAGGCGGCCGCCAAGAAGATTTGGGCCAAGGGCAAGGATGCGAAGTTTGACGTGGCGCGCATAGATGAGATCGAATCGATCACCAGACATGATGTGATCGCCTTTCTCACCCACCTCTCAGAAATCGTCGGGCCGGAAGCCCGTTTCGTGCATCAGGGCATGACCAGTTCTGACGTGCTGGATACTTGCTTCAACATCCAACTCACCCGCGCGGCGGATTTGCTGTTGGCTGATCTCGATGAAGTTCTGGCCGCTCTCAAGAAGCGCGCCTTTGAACACAAGATGACGCCCACCATCGGCCGCAGCCATGGCATCCATGCCGAGCCGGTCACTTTCGGGCTCAAACTGGCCTCTGCCTATGCCGAGTTCTCCCGTGCCAAGACGCGTTTGAAAGCGGCACGCGAAGACGTGGCCACCTGCGCCATCTCTGGGGCTGTGGGCACTTTCGCCAATATCGACCCATCAGTGGAAGTCTATGTCGCCAAGAAACTGGGCCTGAAGCCAGAACCCATTTCCACCCAGGTGATCCCGCGCGACCGCCATGCCATGTTCTTTGCAACGCTGGGCGTCATTGCCAGCAGCATGGAGCGTCTGGCCACTGAAATTCGCCATCTGCAGCGCACCGAAGTTTTGGAAGCTGAGGAATATTTTGCGCCGGGCCAAAAAGGCTCTTCCGCCATGCCACACAAGCGCAACCCGGTGTTGACTGAAAATCTCACAGGCCTTGCGCGTCTGGTGCGCTCTGCCACCATTCCTGCCATGGAAAATGTGGCGCTGTGGCATGAGCGTGATATTTCGCATTCAAGTGTTGAGCGAGGAATTGGCCCGGATGCCACCGCGCATTTGGATTTTGCCTTGAAGCGCCTCGCAGGGGTGATCGACAAGCTCTTGGTCTATCCTGAAAACATGAAACGCAATCTGGACAAGCTGGGCGGCCTCATCCATTCGCAGCGCATCATGCTGGCCCTCACGCAGAAAGGTTTGAGCCGCGAGGCCTCCTATGCTGCGGTTCAACGCAACGCCATGCCCGTTTGGCGTGGAGAAGGTCAATTCCTTGACTTGCTGAAGGCCGACAAGGAAGTGGCCGCACATCTTTCTCCCAAGGAACTCGAAAAGCTGTTTGACCTCGGTTATCACACCAAGCATGTGAACACGATTTTCAAGCGCGTGTTTGGAAAGGCCTGATCCATGCCGCATCGCGCCGCGCAAGCCCAGCAACAAGCAGCCGTCCACACCATCACCACCACGGATGATCTCGCCAGCCATTGCGCCCGCTGGGGCCAGGAAATCTATATCACAGTGGATACAGAGTTCCTGCGCGAAACCACCTATTACCCCAAACTCTGTCTGATACAGGTGGCTGGCGCAGAATTGGCCGCCCTGATTGACCCGCTGGCTGAGGGCCTGGATTTGGCGCCCTTCTTTGCTCTCATGGCCAATGGCGCTGTTTTGAAAGTGTTCCACGCCGCAAAGCAGGATTTTGAAATTCTGCATATGCTTTCCGGCGCTCTGCCCCACCCTGTCGTCGATACGCAAATCGCCGCCATGGTATGTGGTTTTGGTGATCAAGTGGGTTATGAAGCCATTGTGCGAAAGCTGGTGGGCGCTGGCATTGATAAGTCTTCGCAATTCACCGATTGGTCACGCCGCCCCCTGACCCACAAGCAGCAGGCCTATGCCATATCAGACGTCACCCATCTGCGCGGCGTCTATGAAAAGCTGAAACTGCAAATCAAGGACAATGGCCGCGAGCAATGGCTGGAGGCCGAGCTTGCCAGCCTGACTGACCCGGCCACTTACAAGGTGGATCCCGAACAAAGCTGGCGGCGCATCAAGGCGCGCATCCAGAACAAGAAGCAGCAGGCGGTGTTGATGTCTGTTGCAGCTTGGCGTGAGCGTGAGGCCCAAACCAAAAATGTGCCGCGCGGCCGCATCTTGAAGGATGAGGCCGTGGCCGAAATAGCCATTCAAATTCCTCAAACCCCGCAAGATATGAATGAACTGCGCCTTATTTCCAAGGGCACGGGCAATTCTTCAATGGGGGCAGCGATACTCAAAGCCGTGCAACATGGTCTCGCCCGCGAGCCTGACACAGTGCCTGGCAAGGCAAAATTTGAGGAAATGTCCTCTGCCGCCTTGGCGGCAGCTGAAATCTTGAAGCTCGCGCTCAAGATAACTTGTGAGAGCCACGGCCTTGCGCCCAAGCTCATCGCGTCTGCCTCAGAAATTGAAGCACTGGCTGCGGATGACAATGCAGACGTTCCTGCCATGAAGGGCTGGCAGCGCGAATTGTTTGGCAATGTAGCACTGGATTTGAAACACGGACGCGCGGTGATTGGCATGGAAAACGGCAAGGCCGTTATCCTGAAGCGGTGACGCACTCCTTCTCCCGCAAAGCGGGCGAGGACATTTCTATTTGATCACAACTTTCGGCTTCAACCCCATTTCAAATGCCAATTCACTCAGGCGCTTTTCCACGCGCTCGCCCATCAAGTCTTTCAACTTGGTAGGCAAGGTAAGTACCAATTGCTTTTCGCCATTCAACTTTAGGCCGATCTTGGGCAGCATGCCGGGCATCGCTGCCGAAAGAATATAGGCCAAGCGGAAAAGCGAACTCAAGAGATGGGCCCGCTCGATCTGTTTGTCACCCAGAAGGCGCGTCATGTCATCGCCCATCGCTTCGCCGTCATAGCGGTAAAAAACGGTCAAAGCCAAAAACACTCGGCCGGGATGATCAATGCCAACAAAGGCGGCCTGCGAAATCATGCCCAGTGAGCGCTCAGCGCGGTAATCAGGATGTGCGCGCCAGCCTATGTCTGCCAACAAACAGGCCGCATAGCGCAGGCGTTTTTCCCCATCACTTTCAGGCAAGCCGGTTTTGCTGAAAATCTGATCCGTCCAATCGCAAAGCTCCAGCTCATGCGCAGGTGAGCGGGCATAACGCCGCGCAAAATCCCAACACGAGGAAAGCAGCGCGTCATACGCCATTTTCTTGCGCGGCAGCTTTGAATAAAGCAACCCTTCGCGCACACCGTAAACCGAAACCACAACATCCTTGGCCTGGCCAAAATGCATCAACCGGTCAAGGATCATCGCGCCATAGGGCAGCGTGTCGATACGCGCCTTGGACATGTCCTTCACATCCTTTAGCGACGA
>JAYTIG010000286.1:0-4610 GCA_043731995.1 Hyphomicrobiales bacterium | reverse complement strand
CCACATGAACAAGCCCGTAAAACCTGGCCAATGGGAAGCCACACCGAATAATCTTGAATCCTTCTGGATGGGCTTCACGCCCAACCGCGCCTTCAAGGCCCGGCCGCGCATGATTTCGCGCGCCAAGGACATGCATTACTATGACATGAAGGGCAATGCGATCCTCGATGGCTCCGCTGGCCTGTGGTGCACCAATGCCGGCCATTGCCGCGAGCCGATCGTGAAAGCCATTCAAGAGAGTGCTGCGGAACTGGATTTCGCGCCTACTTTCCAATACGGCCACCCCAAGGTGTTTGAACTGGCATCTCGCCTTTCCACCATGGCGCCGGGCGATTTGAATTATGCCTTCTTCTGCAACTCCGGCTCGGAAGCTGCCGATACCGCTCTAAAGATTGCTCTGGCCTATCACCGCGCGCGCGGCGAAGGCACGCGCACACGTTTGATTGGCCGTGAGCGCGGCTATCATGGCGTTAATTTTGGCGGTATTTCAGTTGGTGGCATGGTTGCCAACCGCAAATGGTTTGGCGCGATGCTGGCGGGTGTTGACCATCTGCCGCATACTTATAACCGCAAGGAACAGGCATTCACGCGCGGCGAGCCCAATTGGGGCGCACATTTGGCTGAAGAGCTTGAACGCCTGGTGGCATTGCATGATGCTTCGACCATTGCTGCTGTGATTGTGGAACCCATGGCCGGCTCTACCGGCGTGTTGCCGCCACCCAAGGGCTATCTCAAGAAGCTGCGCGAGATTTGCACCAAGCATGGCATCCTGCTGATATTTGATGAAGTGATCACCGGCTTTGGCCGCTTGGGTGCGGCCTTCGCGGCGGAGCGTTTTGGCGTGGTGCCTGACCTTCTCACCTTCGCCAAGGGTGTGACCTCCGGCACAGTTCCCATGGGTGGTGTGATGGCGCGGCAAGGCATCTATGATGCTTTCGCAAATTCACAAGACCATGTGATCGAGCTGTTCCATGGTTACACTTACACAGGCCATCCGATGGCCGCTGCTGCGGCTGTGGCCACCATGGATCTTTACCGTGATGAAAAGCTGTTTGAGCGCGCCGCTGCTCTCGAAACCAAATGGGCCGATGCCGCCTTCAAACTGCAGGGCAACCCTCTGATTGAAGACATCCGCACCATTGGCCTTGTGGCGGCCTTTGACATGAAGCCGATTGAAGGCAAGCCGGGGCTTCGCGCCTATAAGGCCATGGAAAATGCATTCCATGACCATGGGCTTTTGCTCCGCATCACGGCAGACACGATTGCGCTTTCTCCGCCGCTGATCATCACCGAGAACCAGATTGATGAATTATTGTGCGAAAGGCTGCCCGCGGTGTTGAAGTCGGTTGCAAATCTCTGATCTAAAACACCATTTCTGACAGATTGATCCGGCTGCGGGCCCTCTCGCAGCCGGATTTCTTTTGCCGTTCAAAAACGTGATCTTGGGATTCCCACGGGCCATGGGAATGCCTAGAGTTCGTAACCATGATTCTGGTATTTGATTCGAGCGTGCGGCAATGATGAAGGAGCTTTGGCCCTTTCTCGCTGCCTTTGGTGCGGCTGTGGCGGGTGCTGTGGGCGCCTTGGCTTATGCTTTGGTCGGCGGGCCTGAAACCACGCTGGCCCTTGGGGCTGCCATTGGCTGCGCCATTCTGGGCCAGTTGATGTTGGTGGCACTTGGCTTGCGCCAAGATGAACGGCGCGACGGTGCCCTGCGCCGGGTGACGCGTGATGTAGCCGGGTTCCATTCCGAGATACGCCGCAAGACAGAAGGCTTCCAAACCCAGCTTGATGGGCTGCGCCAGCAAGGCGAGCAGCAATCTGCGGCCGTGATCAAGGGCATCAATGAATTGCAAAGCAGCTATGGCAGCTTGCAAACAATGCTGGAGGCGCGGGTGGCCAATGCTGCCGCCGCTGCTGTTCGGCCAGAGCCCGCGATTGAGGGGGCACCGCAATTTGATCCGCCGCCCGTGGAAGAGGCGCAGATGGAAGCTGCTGTTGAGCAGCATGAAGCGCAGGTCGCGCCGCCTTCACTGCATCAGCCTGAGCCTGTGGATGATGCCTTTGCTGACCAGATCAACTTTGCGCTGGAGCCTGTGGTTGACATTCTCACTCGCCGCACGGCGCATTACCGGATGCATCTCACCATGTCGTTTGGTGGCGATGAGCTTTCGAATGACAGGTTGCTGCATTATGCAGGCCGCATGGGCAACCGGCCCATGCTTGATCTACTTGCGGCGCGCGAGGCGGTGGAGCTTCTGGCCAAGTTGCGGCAGCGCGACCCTGATTTATGTCTCTTTGTGAATATTGGTGCTGAAACCCTTTCGGATGAAGGCGCACTTTCCAGCCTGATGGATTTGCGCGAAAAGGCGGGGGCTTTGGCCTCAGGTCTCATTTTCGAAATGCCCCATGCCATGCTGGCTGGGTTGCCAGAGCAGGCGTTGGAGGGTTTGGCCGACTTGGCACGCAGTGGTGCCGCATTCGCCCTTGGCCAAGTTTCATTGAGTGGGCTCGACCTGCAATCGATGAATGTTCTCAACGTGCGTCATGTGCAGCTTTCGGCAGGGGCTATTGATCCTGCAGGGCCATCGACCTCGCTCGTTGGCTTTGCACAGATGGCGCGGCTTTCGCGCATTAACCTGATTGTGACGGGCATCAGCGAAGGCCGGCTTGTGCCCAAGTTGCAAAGTATTACAAGGCTGGCTTGCGGCCCGTGTTTTGCAACACCGCGCCGCGTGAAGCGCAAATATTCCACGCCTGACAACATGGGCCTTGCGGCCTGAACCATGCGTGAACTTTCAACGCGTTTTCCAGTTTGGCTGTGTGATGTTTGGGGCGTGGTGCACAATGGGCAAGCGCCGATTGCTTCTGCCGTTGGCGCGCTAGAAAAGCACCGTGCTGCAGGTGGCAAAGTGATCTTCATTACCAATGCACCTCGGCCGATGAAAACCATTCAGGCTTTCATTGACCGCATTGGTGTTCCGCGTGGTGCATATGACGCGATGGTGACATCGGGTGACGTGACCCGCGCGCTGATGGTGGAACATGGTGCGCATGGGCTTTATCACCTTGGGCCGGATGAGGACTTGCCGTTGTTTGAGGGATTGGCGGTGAAACGGGTTCCGGTGGAGCAGGCAGGTGCCGTGATCTGCACCGGTTTTTTTGATGAAGTGAACGAGACGGCAAAGGACTATCTGCCGCTCCTCCACACCATCAAGGCGCGTGGCCTGACGCTAATCTGTGCCAACCCCGATAAAGTGGTTTGGGAAGGGGGCAGGCTTTATCCTTGTGCTGGGGCCATTGCTGAAGAATACGAAACCATGGGTGGCGAAGTGTTGATGGCGGGCAAGCCATTCGCGCCAATCTATGAGGCCGCGCTGAAACTCGCAGGGGGGCCTGACAAGGCGCAGGTTCTCGCCATTGGTGACGGGCCGGAAACAGATATCAAAGGGGCTGTGGCCAATGGCCTGGCTTGTGTTTTCATTTCTGGCGGCATCAATACAGCGCCGGGTGCGGAAGCCGAAGTGCGCGTCAAATATCCAACGGCTAAAATTCTGCGGGCGATGCCTGAGCTTGAATGGGCCTGACAATTTGGTAAGAGCGTGCTCAGTCTATGCCAAATCCGCATATAGCCGTCATCCCCGCGAAAGCGGGGATCCCGCTTTCGGCGATCTCGTATGTGGCCAAGCTGGATTCCCGCTTTCGCGGGAATGACGAAGTGAGAGATGGATTGCATTAAGATGTTCAAAGTCTGACTCTTGGCCACATGATCAAGGTTTCATCCCATTCTGTTTTGCCCCCACACCTGCGCGGCGGCGTTGTGGCCATTGGCAATTTTGATGGCGTGCACCGCGGCCATCAGGCACTGCTGGCGCAGGCGCAAGAGATTGCGGCGCGTGAGGGCAAGCCTTGGGGTGTGGTGACGTTTGAGCCGCACCCGCGCAGCTTCTTTCGGCCCGAGCAACCGGTGTTTCGTTTAACTCCGCCTGATCTCAAGCTGCGCCTGATCAAGGCGCTGGGTGCCAGCTTTGCTTCGGTGGTGAATTTTAATGCCAAGCTGGCGGCACTTTCGGCTGAGGAATTTGTGCGCCAAGAGCTGACCCAGAAGCTAGGTGCCTCACATATTGTGGCCGGTTTTGATTTTCATTTCGGCGCGGGCCGCAAAGGCCATGCCGACACCTTGCGTTCCATGGGCCTTGCTGTCACCACTGTTGAAGAGGTGACGGATGAGGGGGCCGGGCATTTGCCCTTTTCCTCCAGCACCATCCGCGAGGCCTTGCGGCAAGGGCAGCTCAAACACGCAGCGCATGAATTGGGTTATGACTGGATGATCGAAGGCACGGTTGTGCCGGGCGACCAGCGCGGACGCAGCATCGGCTTTCCGACAGCCAATATCATTGTGGAACAGGGCGTGGAACCGGCGCGCGGCATTTATGCCACTTTTGTGCGCGAGGCGGGCAGGGCCTCACCATTATGGATGGGCGCTGGTTATTTCGGCGACAGGCCGACTTTCAACACCAACCGCACTTTTTTTGAAGTGTATCTGCTGGACCAATCGCTCGATCTCTATGGGCGGCAGCTGCTGGTGCAATTTGTTGAACTGATCCGGC
>JAYTIG010000285.1:0-1682 GCA_043731995.1 Hyphomicrobiales bacterium | reverse complement strand
GGAAAGCAGCCGCCGGAAGGCATTGGCCTTCAACATGATGGTCAGCTCTGGCAAGGGCTCGATCTCAATATGCTTGCGCGCCCGGTCGAGGCTGTCTGCCACGCTGCGCACCACATCCGGCACGTAGGTTTCACTGGCCTGTTCACCCCCAGCCCCGCGCACGAAAGACATATAGTCTTCCAGCATGTGCTGCATTTCATTCACATCATCATGCAGCGCCTTGGTCTTTGGCCCACCACCCAGCACCGCAAGTTCCAGCTTGAATCGGGTGAGAATGGTGCGCAAGTCATGCGATACACCCGCCAGCAGGGTCGTGCGTTGGTCCACATGGCGCGCAATGCGCCGCTTCATGTCGATGAAAGCCTCGCCTGCAACGCGCACCTCTGTGGCGCCTTCAGGTTTGAAGCTGGACGTCTCCCGCCCCTTGCCAAAATCCTGCGCGGCAGCGGTGAGATCCAAAATGGGCTTGATCTGGTTGCGCATGAAAACCACCGCGATGGCCATGAATACCAGCGTGGACAAGGCCATGAAAAGCAAAAGCAGCGGCGTGCCCACCGCTTGCGCGCGGTTAGCCTCCACATCAAATACAAAGATGCGCTCAGGCTCAACCTGCACCCTGATTTCAACGCGCCCGCCTGCAGCCAGGCTGTCTACGGTGAAAGGCTTATCGAGAGTTTCGCCCAGAAATGTAGTGATGCGGCGGTCGAATACCGGAATCACCGGGGCCGTCTTGAGTGCGGGCAGGCTTGGCGCCTTCTGCACGGCAAAATCCATATGCAGGATTGATTGCGCATAATTCTGCACTTGCGCCAGCGCCGCATCCGACTTGTCGGATTTTTCATAGAGTTGCACGATCAGCGCGGTTTCCTGTGCCAGGGACCGCGCCAACACATTGGCCACATTGTCGAGATAGCGCGAGACAAGAACGCCCGCGAGCAGGATCTGCAACAACACCACGGGCGTGATCATGATGATCAAGGCGCGGCGATAGAGATCATCTGGCGCATAGGTCTCAAGCACTTCGTTGAAACGGTCATAAAGGCTCTTGTCTTCGGCCATGGCGTCAGCTCTGCCCTGCGATCAAGGCGTAACCCTGGCCGCGCACGGTTTGCAGATAGCGCGGATTGGCGGGGTCAACTTCAATCTTTTGCCGCAGCCGGTTGATCTGCACATCAATCTTGCGCGTGCCCTGGGCCAAATCTTCGCCCCTGGATAAATCATCGCGCGAAAGGGGGCGCCCTTGTGCCTTGGCCAGACGGCGCAAAATGTCTTTCTCGCCGGAGGTCAACCGCAGAACGTCTTGACCCCGCCGCAATTCGCCCAGGGCAATTTGAAACGTAAAAGGCCCAAACTCATAAGTTGGCGCTTCCGCCACGCCCGAGTCCGTGCGGCGCAGAAGGCTCTTGAGGCGCAAGAGAAGTTCTGCCGGCTCAAAGGGCTTGGCCAGATAATCATCACTGCCTGATGACAGGCCGGCAATCCTGTCTTTGGTTTCCGAAAGGGCCGAGAGCATCAGCACTGGCACATGGCCAGAAGCAGGTGCCCCAGGTCCACGCAAATCCTGCACGAAGGAAAGCCCGCTCTCGCCGGGCATCATCACATCCAGCACCAGCGCATCAAAGGAAAGCCCCGTCATCAGCCGCCGCGCCGCAGCTGCATTGGCTGCCACTGAAACGCGGTAG
>JAYTIG010000284.1:0-11853 GCA_043731995.1 Hyphomicrobiales bacterium | reverse complement strand
CGTTCCACTTCTAACGCGCAATCACTTTTCCTGATAGCGATGCCGCCGGCCCCATGGGTCGGCGATTTCATATTGGCCGGAGCCCACTTCGCGCACATATTCAGCATTGACGGGCACTTTGCCAAAGCCGCCCGGAATGTCGAGCACATAGGCGGGCAGCGCAAAGCCAGAAATGCGCCCGCGCAAGGCGGCCATCAACGCTTGGCCTTTCGCTAACGGCACACGAAAATGGCTGGTGCCCCGCGCCTTGTCCAAATGGTGCAGATAATAGGGCTTCACACGCAGGCTGACCAGTTTACGGAACAGCGCGCCCAAAACTTCCGCATCGTCATTCACGCCCTTCAACAACACGCTTTGCGAAAGCAGGGGAATTCCTGCCTCCACCATCAAAGCCAGAGCCTTGCCAACGGCAGGCGAAAGCTCCGCCGCATGGTTGACGTGGATGACAACATGCGAGGCCGGGTGCAGCCGCAGCACCTTCACCAATTCACGCGTAACGCGCGCAGGCTCCACCAAAGGCACACGGGTGTGAAAGCGCAGGATGGAAACATGCGGAATGGCCGCGAGCCTCTGCACAATGTCTTTGAGCCGCCGCACTGAAAGCACAAGGGGATCGCCACCTGTGAGAATCACTTCATTGATTTCCGGATGCGAGGCCACATAGGCAATCGCTGCCCCAAGTTCTGCGGCACTCAGACCCTCGGCCCCGTGCCCCACTTTCTCGCGGCGGAAGCAGAAACGGCAATAGACCGCGCAAGTCTGCGTGGGCTTCAACAAGACGCGGTCAGGATAGCGATGGATCAGGCCTTTCACTTTTTCATGTGCATCATCACCAATCGGATCGGCCAAGTCATCGGCCCGCGTGATCAACTCAGCCGTTTGCGGCACATATTGCGCAAAGATTGGATCATCCAGCGTGGCGGCGGAAATTTGCGTCAACACTTCAGGCGTGAGACGTACTGAAAAAGCCTCCTCAACAGGCTTGAGGGCAGGCGAATCTCCGGACTTTACAAGCCCCGCACTCACCAACCCGGCAACATCACTCAGCGCGCGCGCCATCTTGCGGTTCATGCCTTGCCCGCAATGGCCTGCAGCGCATCCCAGGCTTCATCATAATGGTCAATCACCCGCGTGGGATTGAAGACAGAGACGTGCTGGGGCGTATAGCCAAAGCTCACCGCCACAATCGGCACACCTGCATTTTGTGCGGTCTTGATATCCGTCTCACTGTCTCCAAACATCACCACCCGCGCATCCGCCTTGCCCAGGCGCTGCAAAGTTTCACGCAAGGGCCGCGGATCAGGCTTGGCCACGCCGATGGTATCTGGCCCTACGATGGCACCAAAATAGGGCGCCAACCCCATGGCATGAACCAGGCGCACGGAGAGGCTTTCGAGCTTGTTGGTGCACACCCCCATGACAATGCCTTCGGCGCGGGCCTTGTCGAGAAACGCAATTAATCCAGGGTATGGCTTGCTAGCCTCGGCGATATTGGCAGCATAGTAAATGACGAATTCCTGATACAGGCTCTCGATGGCGCGGGCATCGACGGGATCTCCCGTGGCCTCGCAGCCGCGTGCGATCAGAGCTTTGGCACCATGGCCCACAAAGCTGCGCACCTCTTCCATCGTCACCGGACGGCGCTTCAGGGTTTTCATCACGTGGTTGGTTGCGGCCCAAAGGTCAGGCGCGGTGTCAACCAACGTACCGTCAAGATCAAATATCAGGGCATCAACTGGCATTGAGAATGGCTCATGGCTGGTCTGTTTGTGTGGCCCCATTCCCTATGCTAAGCCCGCGCCAAAGCCAAGACCGGAGCATTAGATGGATTTCCAGAAACCCAAAGCCCTGAAAGACCTTTTGAAGGACAAAAGCCTTCTGAAAGACAAGTGCTACATCAACGGTGGGTGGGTTGCGGGCGCTGCCACCATCACCGTCACCAACCCGGTTGATGAAAGCCCGATTGGTACAGTGCCAAAGCTCGGCGCAGCAGAAACCCGCGCCGCCATTGAAGGTGCCGCCAAGGCGCAGAAAGATTGGGCCAGGAAAACCGCCAAGGAACGCAGCATCATTTTGCGCAAGTGGTTTGCCCTGATGATGGAAAACCAGGAGGACCTGGCCCAAATCATGACAGCAGAGCAGGGCAAGCCGCTGACGGAATCGCGCGGTGAAATTGCCTATGGCGCCAGCTTCATCGAATTCTTCGCCGAAGAAGCCAAGCGAGTTTATGGCGAAACCATCCCTGTGCCGATGGCCAGCAGCCGCGCCTTGGTGATCAAGCAGCCCGTAGGCGTTGTTGCCGCCATCACGCCATGGAACTTCCCCAATGCCATGATCACACGCAAGGCAGGCCCGGCACTGGCCGCAGGCTGTGCCTTTGTTTGCAAGCCCGCCGCTGAAACGCCGCTTTCGGCGCTGGCCATTGCCGAACTGGCCGAACGCGCGGGCATCCCGGCTGGCGTATTTTCCGTCATCACCGGCAAGGCCAGTGAGATCGGCGCGGAAATGACCTCGAACCCCATTGTGAAGGCGCTCACTTTCACCGGTTCCACCGAAATCGGCCGCATGTTGGCGGCCCAATGCGCGCCCACCGTCAAAAAACTGGGATTGGAGCTTGGCGGCAATGCGCCCTTCATCGTGTTCGATGATGCGGATCTGGATGCAGCCGTTGCGGGTGCCATGGCCTCGAAATATCGCAACAATGGCCAGACTTGCGTCTGCGCCAACCGCCTGCTTGTGCAGGAAGGGGTCTATGACCAGTTTGCCGAGAAGCTGGCTGCCGCAGTGGGCAAGCTCAAGGTTGGCAATGGCGTGGGCGATGGCATCACCACGGGCCCGCTGATCAATGCCGCCGCTGTGAAGAAAGTTGAAGAACATATCGCAGACGCCAAAGCCAAGGGTGGCAAAGTTGTTTTGGGTGGCAAGCCGATGGGCGGCAACTTCTTTGAGCCTACCATCATCACGGGTGTCACCACAGACATGGCCGTGGCCCGTGAAGAAACCTTTGGCCCGGTAGCGCCGCTCTTCAAGTTCAAGACAGAAGAGCAAGCCATCGCCATGGCCAACGACACGGAATTTGGCCTTGCCTGCTATTTCTACACGCGTGACATAGGCCGCGTGTGGCGCGTGGGCGAGGGCCTGGAATATGGCATGGTGGGCATCAATGAAGGCATCATCTCAACGGCCGAAGTTCCCTTCGGCGGAGTGAAGGAAAGTGGCATTGGCCGTGAAGGCTCTCGCCATGGCATGGAAGAATATCTGGAGATCAAATACATGTTGATGGGTGGCCTCGGAAGATGAGTGCTGATACACAGAAGAAGGCCGCAGCCCTCCACGCATTGAAGGTTGTTGAGAACGGCACAAAGATTGGCTTGGGCACAGGTTCCACCGCCAATTATTTCATTGAGGCAGCCGCCGAAAAAGTGAAGCGCGAAAAACTCAACACCATTTTCGTTCCCACCTCTGCGCCATCTTATGCCTTGGCGCAGAAACACGGCCTCAATCTCCAAAATATCGAAAATGTGCCGCATCTGGATTTCTGTGTGGACGGTGCGGATGAGATTGACCCGCAATTCCGCATGATCAAGGGCGGCGGCGGGGCACTGCACCGCGAAAAGATCGTGGCCTCATCCTCTCGCTTTGTCATCTGCATTGCCGATGATTCAAAGCGCGTGGATACACTGGGCAAATTCCCTGTGCCGGTGGAGGTGTCGAAATTCGGTGTGAACCCCACCGCCTGGAAGATTGAGCGGGCGCTCAATCATCTGGGCTACACTGATGCCAAGATGCGGCTGCGTGCGGGTGCCGAAGGCAAGCCCTTCGTGACAGAAAGCGGCAATGCGATCATCGATCTCGCCTTGGGCAAAATCATAGATCCCGAACGCCTTGAAGGTGTTCTCAACAACATGCCCGGCGTGATCGAGGTGGGCCTGTTCATCGGCATCTGCGGCGTGTTGATGCTGGGCACGGACAAGGGCGTTGAGGAGATCACTCGCAAGTGACCGGCTTTGCCTACGACCTCTTCATCATTGGCGCAGGCTCTGGCGGCGTGCGCGCGGGCCGCATTGCGGCCAAGCACGGCGCAAAAGTCGCAGTCGCTGAAGAATACCGTGTCGGAGGAACTTGCGTCATCCGCGGCTGCGTGCCCAAGAAGCTTTTGGTTTACGCATCAAAATTCGCAGAGGAATTTGAAGATGCCGTGGGCTTCGGCTGGACAACGCAAAAAGTTTCCTTCGATTGGGCAACGCTGATCGAAAATAAGAACAAGGAAGTGGGCCGCCTCAACCAGGCTTACATCCGCAATCTGGAATCCTCCGGCGCCGAACTCATCATGGCGCGCGCCACGCTGCTGGACCGTCACACAGTGCAGCTTTCCACTGGCAGCAAGGTGACGGCAAAATATATTCTCATCGCAACTGGTGCCGCGCCCTTCGTGCCGCGCCACTTGCCGGGGCATGAACTGGCCATCACCTCGAACGAAGCGTTCGAACTGGAACGCCTGCCGCGCCGCATCGTGATTGTGGGCGGTGGCTATATCGCTGTGGAGTTCGCCGGAATCTTCAACGGCCTCGGTGTCGAAACGATCTTGGTCTATCGCGGCGAGCAAATCTTGCGCGGCTTTGATGATGACCTGCGCAACCATCTCGCTGCCGAAATGATCAAAAAGGGCATCGACATTCGCACCCACTCGGATGTGGCCACCATCGAACGTTCTGGCGACGGTGTGCGCGTGACATTGGAGGATGGATCCAAGATTGGCGCGGGCCAGATCATGTTTGCCACGGGCCGCATTCCTCACGCGATGGATTTGGGTCTTGAAAACGCTGGTCTCAAGCATGATGCACATGGTGCGGTGCCAGTGAATGAGTACTCTCAGACCGAGATTGAAAATATCTACGCGGTGGGCGATGTCACCAACCGTGTGAACCTCACCCCTGTGGCCATCCGCGAGGGCCATGCCTTTGCTGACACCGTGTTCGGCAACAAACCACGCGCCGTGGACCACTCATTGGTGCCTTCTGCCGTGTTCTCGCAGCCAGAGCTTGGCACAGTAGGTCTTACAGAGGCGCAAGCCCGAGAGAAGCACAAGAAAATCGATATCTACAAAACCTCTTTCCGCCCCATGAAACATACGCTCTCTGGCCGCGATGAGCGCATGTTGATGAAACTGGTGGTGGATGGCGAGACAGACAAGGTTCTCGGCTGCCACATCGCCGGAACGGATGCTGGCGAAATGGCCCAGCTTCTGGGCATCGCCATCACCTGCGGCGCCACCAAGGCACAGTTCGATGCAACGCTTGCGGTTCATCCCACAGCTTCTGAAGAATTGGTGACCATGCGCGAAAGATCAACCGCCTAACCCGCGCCCATCCGGTTCCACGCATCAAGCCCGGCAATTTTGTAAGCCTCAGCCAATGTGGGATAATTGAACGTGTTGTTGACAAAGAAATCCACTGTTCCGCCAAGATTGATGACCGCTTGGCCGATGTGAATGAGCTCAGTGGCACCTTCGCCCACAATATGCGCGCCAAGCAGGCGGCGTGTGTCCAGTGCGAAGATCAGTTTCAGAAAACCGGAATTCACCCCCATGATGTGCCCGCGAGAGGTTTCGCGAAACCGCGCCACGCCACACTCATAAGCTACACCGCTGGCGCGCACTTGCTCCTCAGATTGGCCGACGGTGGAAATCTCCGGCACCGCGTAAATGCCGTAAGGGAAGGTTTCCGGCGGTGGCGGCAGCTTGATGCCGAAGGCATGGCAGGCGGCCACGCGGCCCTGTTCCATTGATGTTGAAGCCAGGCTGGGAAAGCCAATCACATCGCCGGCCGCATAGATGTGAGGCGCGCTGGTTTGAAAGGTTTCCGGATTTACCTTGATGCGGCCGCGGGCGTCCGTTTCAATGCCAACCATGTCGAGGCCGAGGTTTCCCACATTGCCGCTGCGTCCGGCCGCATAGAGCAGCGCATCGGATTTCACCACGCGGCCATCGGCCAGGCTCACTTCCACGCCTCCGGGCTTCACGGCGATTTCTTTGACCGCAGCGCCCAGCCTGATGGTCATGCCCCGGTCACGCATCTGGTGGATGAAATCATCCACCAGTTCGCGGTCCACAAAATCCAAAATGGTTTCGCGCGGTTCGATGAGCGTTACCGGAACATCGAGGGCTGAAAAAATGGTGGCATATTCAACCCCGATCACACCACCGCCGATCACCGTCAAGGTGCGGGGCAGGGCTTTCATGTCGAGAATTTCGTCGCTGTCGAAAATCCGCTCATTGTCAAATGGTATGCCATCTGGGCGGTGCGGGCGCGTGCCCACGGAAATCAGCGCATGGGCAAATTCAACCTCGCTGGTCTCGCCGCTCTCAGTAGTAAGTGCGGCTTGGTTTGGCCCGATGAATTTGGCCAGCGCATGGGCATTCTTCACCGAATTGCGCATGAACTGATGCTGCAGAACCTCCACCTCATGATCGAGGGTTTTGTGCAGGCGCGACACCAGATCCTGTGCTGAAATATCCTGCTTCACGCGGTAGCCACGGCCGTAAAAGCCACGCTCGCGCCAGCCCGAAAGGTTGAGGACTGTTTCGCGCAGGGTTTTGGAAGGAATGGTGCCGGTATGCACCGAAACGCCGACCAGCCTGCGCCCCTTGTCGACCACGAGCACAGACTTTCCCAGCTTGGCCGATTGCACCGCCGCCCGCCGTCCGGCAGGCCCGCTGCCAATCACCAGCATGTCGTATTGTTTCATGCCTTCCCTCTACTTCCCAATGTTTATGGCGTGTTAAGCCATGCGAAACAAGCGATTGTGAGGGCACTGGAATAACCGTGCCCGCCGGGCGTATCCTTGGTGTCATGTCCACGGCCGGTTTTCAGAAAAGTCTCCTGGCGGAATTGCCGCATCTTCGGCGCTTTGCCCGGGCGCTGGCGGGAGATGCTGCCTTGGCTGATGACTTGGTGCAGGATTGCGTGGAGCGCGCCCTCAAAAAGCAACATCTCTATGATGAAGCTCGCCCCCTAAGGGCCTGGCTCTATGCGATCCTGCGCAACATCCATGTCAGCCAATGGCGCCGCAACCGCCACTTTGGCGTGATGGCGGATATTGACGACATGCAAGGCGATGAACCATCGCAGGCGCCGGAGCAGGAGCAAAATCTGGCGGTGATTGTAATCACACAGGCGTTGGACAGGCTTCCGCCGCAGCAGCGTGAAGTGCTGGTGATGGTGAGCCTTGAAGAGATGAGCTACCGCGAGGTGGCCGAGATGATTGGTGTTCCAATCGGAACGGTGATGTCGCGCCTGTCGCGCGCCCGTTCGGCATTGCAATCCATTTTGGAAGAGCGTGGAACGCAAGTTTTGCGTGTGGTGAAATGATGTTTGAGACAGTGGAAAATTGGGCACTTCATGCCTATGTGGATGGTGAGCTCAGCGATGTGGAAAAGGCAGACGTAGAGCGCCTGTTGCAGCGTGATCCAGAAGCGCGCCGCATGCTGGATGTGATCCGCCGTCAAAAATCGTCGCTGCACCAGGCCTATGATCCGGTGCTGGATGAAACGGTGCCACCTCATCTGTTGGCTGCGGTGACGGCGCGTGCAACGCCCATTTTGTCGATGGCGGCTTGGCGCAATGTAGCTGCGGCTGGCCTTGTGGCCTTTTTGATTGGTGGCGGGGCGGGGTGGTTTGCCCGCCAGCCTGATATCGCCATGGCCGAATCCTTGGCCGATAAGGCCATCGACACCTATCAGGTTTACGCCACGGATTTTGGCCACCCGGTCGAAATTGGAGCCAATGAGAAGGATCATCTGCAGCACTGGCTGGAAAAGCGCATCGGCGTGGCCTTCGCAATCCCCGATCTCCAGCCGCAAGGCTATGGCTTGGTGGGTGGCAGGTTGCTGGCTGAGGGCGACAAGCCGGCGGGCCTCTTGATGTATGAAAATGCCAGCAAGCAGCGCCTGATCATCTATGTGGCCGCCAACCAGGCGCAGAACGAAGCCGCCATGCTGGTCAAGCAAAAGGGGCCGCTGGTCACCTGCTATTGGGTGGAAAAGGACATGGTCTATGCCCTGGCTGGCGAGCAGGGCAAGGATGAGATGCTCACCCTCGCCGCCGCCGCCCATGAAGGCTTCGACAAGACAGGCTGAAGCTTGCAGATAATTATGGTTAACAACCGTTAACCTATATCAAATAAGGACTATTGCACCCCATCGGGGCGGCCACTCAAAAGGTGCCGCCCCTTTGTTTTGGTTGGGATTGAATTGAATTCGCGGGCATTTGCCCACTTGGCGTGGCTCTGATATGAGCCGCCCCATGAACGCCGAAGCACCCAAAAAGACTGACCGTTACCGCGAAACCGTATTCCTGCCGAAAACTGACTTTCCGATGAAGGCCGGACTGCCGCAGAAAGAGCCGGAAATTCTGAGGCGCTGGGCGGATATGAATCTGTTCAAGCTGCTGCGCGAGCAGCGCAATGCCGATGGCAGCCCACGCGAAAAATTCGTGCTGCATGATGGCCCCCCTTACGCCAACGGCAACATTCACATCGGCCATGCCCTCAACAAGATTCTGAAAGATCTCGTGGTGCGCGGTGCGCAAATGGCGGGCAAGGATGCCAATTACGTGCCCGGCTGGGATTGCCACGGGCTTCCCATCGAATGGAAAATTGAAGAGCAATACCGCGCCAAGGGCCAGAACAAGGACGCTATCCCCATCAATGAATTCCGCAAGGAATGCCGCGACTTTGCCACCCATTGGGTGAATGTGCAGCGCGAGGAATTCAAGCGCCTCGGCGTTGAGGGCGATTGGGACAATCCATACCTCACCATGAACTTCAAGGCCGAAGCCATCATCGCGCGCGAGCTGTTGAAGTTCGCCGGTGACGGCCAACTCTATCGCGGCTCCAAGCCGGTGATGTGGAGCGTGGTGGAAGGCACTTCACTCGCGGAAGCCGAAATCGAATACGAAGATATTGCGGTTGATACAATCTTTGTGAAGTTTCCTGTGTGGATGACCAGCCGAAGCGGCCCCCCAAGTGCTGCTATCGACAATTTGTTGGACGCAAAGTACGTGATTTGGACAACGACTCCATGGACAATTCCCGGCAATCGCGCCCTAAGCTATTCGTCAAAGATTGATTACGGCCTCTATGAGGTAGTAAGTCCGACAACGGGATTGGTAGCGCAGGGCGAAAGATTGATCATTGCTGACAATCTCGCGGAATCAGTAAGCACTGCGGCGAGCATACAGTTGAAGCGCCTCCAAGATGCCAGCCCTGCAAATATTGGTGGCTGCCGACATCCATTTAACGGCAAGATTCCTGGATATGAATTCAGCGTTCCGATGTTGGACGGCGATCACGTCACTGACGTTGCGGGCACGGGCTTTGTGCACACTGCCCCTTCACACGGTGCGGATGACTACAATGTCTGGATCGAAAACCAAGCCAGTCTCAGAGCCATGCACGGTGAGGATTTCACTCGTGTTCCAACACCCGTCGATGAAAATGGCTTCTACACCAAGGATGCGCCGGGCTTTGAAGGTGCGCGCGTTATTGACCAATACGGCAAATGGAAAGATGCGAATGCGCGTGTGATTGCGGAGTTGGAAAAGGCGGGCAATTTGCTCGCTAAGAAGCCACTGAAAGTAAACTATCCGCATTCATGGCGCTCCAAAAAGCCGATCATTTTCCGCAACACGCCGCAATGGTTCATCTCGATGGACAAGGGCAAGCTGCGCGAGAAAGCGCTGGCCGCCATCGAGCAAACGCAATTCTTCCCACCCGCAGGCCAAAACCGTTTGCGCGGCATGATCGAGCAACGGCCTGATTGGGTGATTAGCCGCCAACGCGCATGGGGTGTTCCCATTGCGGTTTTCGTGAACAAAGCCACCGGTGAAATCCTCAACGATTCTAAAGTGAACCAGCGTATTTATGATTCATTTTGTGAACATGGTGCCGATGCTTGGTATGAAGCAGACGCCGCCAAGCGCTATCTAGCACCCGATCACAACGCCGATGATTTCGAGCAGGTGAAAGACATTCTCGATGTGTGGTTTGACTCCGGCTGCACCCATGCTTTCGTTCTCGAAGAACGCCCTGATCTGAAATGGCCCGCCGATGTTTATCTCGAGGGCTCGGATCAACATCGCGGCTGGTTTCATTCCTCGCTGCTTGAATCCTGCGGCACGCGTGGTCGGGCACCCTATGATCAAGTGATCACGCATGGCTTCACGCTGGCTGAAGACGGCCGCAAGATGTCAAAGTCTCTCGGCAACACCACGGTGCCGCAAGAGGTGATCAAGAATTCGGGCGCAGACATTTTGCGCCTCTGGGTCGCCACTTGTGATTACAGCGACGACATGCGCATTGGGCCGGAGATTTTGAAATCTGCCACCGAGAACTATCGCAAGCTGCGCAACACCTTCCGCTACATGTTGGGCGCGCTCGATGGTTACGATCAGAACAGAGAAAAAATCCACCCCACCAAAATGCCGGAGTTGGAGCGTTACATTCTCCACAAGCTGGCAGAACTGGGGCAGGGCGTGGCCGATGCCTACAAGACCTATGACTACAAACGCGCCGCCGCACTGCTCACCAATTTCATGAATGTGGAATTGTCGGCTTTCTATTTCGACATCCGCAAAGACGCGCTCTATTGCGATCCGTTTTCATCGGTGAAGCGCTGTTCCACGCGCACGCTGATGCATGAACTGTTCCATTGCCTCACCACCTGGTGGGCGCCCATTCTCGTGTTCACCATGGAAGAAGTCTGGCTGCAACGTTATGCGGGCGAAGGCTCATCGGTGCATCTGATGCTGTTTGCCAAGACACCGGAAGAGTGGGCCAATGCGACGCTTGATGCCAAGTGGAACACCATCCGCAAAGTGCGCGCCGCCGTCACAGGTGCGCTCGAAATCGAACGCGCCAACAAGGTGATCGGTTCTTCGCTGGAAGCTGCGCCAGAGGTTTTCATCAATGACGCTGCCGCTTTTGCCGCCGCCTCGTCGGTGGACTTTGCTGAAGTCTGCATCACCTCGGCCATCACGCTCAAGCAAGGCGAAGGCCCGTCTGGCGCCTTCAAGTTGGATGACGTTTCTGTTGTGCCGCACAAGGCCGAAGGGCTGAAGTGCGCCCGCTCCTGGAAGATTTCGAAAGAGATCGGCAGCGACAAAGACTTCCCCGACATCACCCCGCGCGATGCCGAAGCGGTGCGAGAATGGCAGAAGCGTTTTGGGAAGACAGTTTGATGGAACCCGTGGCGCATGCTTCGAGGCCCTGCCCATGGCAGGGCACCTCAGCATGAGGGAGCGACAAAATAACCCTCACCCTGAGGTGCCTGCGCAGCAGGCCTCGAAGGGTGCGCCGCGTGCCCGCATCTGGGGCCCGCTCACCGCACTTGGTCTGGCCTTGGCCGCGCTCAGTTTTGGCCTTGATCAAACGGTGAAATATTGGCTGTTGCGACTGGTCGACTTCGCCGGTGCGCCAGACGCGATCACCATCACCTCCTTCTTCGATCTCCGCATGGCCTGGAACCATGGCGTATCATATGGCCTGCTCACCACAGACAATCAGGCACTGCTGGTGGCCATAAGCCTGCTCATCTGCGCCCTGCTATGGCTCTGGCTGGCCAGAACCCACAGGGCGCTCACAGCCGCCGCCTTGGGCCTCATCATCGGCGGTGCGCTATCCAACGCCTTGGACCGGGCCCTGCGCGGCGCGGTGGCGGATTTCTTCTATTTCCATTGGGATGGCCTGAGGTTTGCCCTGCTTAACTTCATTTTCAATCCCGCCGATGTAGCCATAGTGGCAGGCGTGGCACTCTTGCTGTATGAGTCACTCAAGGAACGCGAGGCGTGATCGGGG
>JAYTIG010000283.1:0-4647 GCA_043731995.1 Hyphomicrobiales bacterium | reverse complement strand
AATTGCTGATCCGATGCCGACATCGAGGCTTTTCCATAGGTCGACTGAAAAGCCTGATCGATCTGGTTGACGTCAAAGGCAATGTTCTGGGCCTGCTGCAAGAGCGCTTGCGTCTTTTGAACCGATTGCTGCAACTTTTGCAGCGATGAGAAGGGCAAGTTCGCAAGATTGCGCGCCTCATTGATCAGCATTTGCGCTTCATTTTGCAGCTGTTTGATCTGCTGGTTGACTTCCTGGAGCGTGCGCGCTGCGGTCAGGATGTTCTGGCTATAATTCCAGGGATCAAACACCGTAATGGCCCGAGCCGGGGCGACCATCAACGGCATGGCAGTGATCGGCACGGACATAAGTGCGGCTGCAAAACATGCGGCACGAAAGCGAAAAATCTTTGGAACAATCATTACGTGTTACTCCTTCTCGGTTTGAAGATTGAGGTTGGTAAGTTGGGGGATGAGGTCGGCGGCCCAGGCAAGCCCCCGGATTCGCAGCCAGGCCGCGAGAAAACCGTCGCGGCCATGATCTTTGAGAACCTGTTCGATCTCGGCTTGGTCGGTCTTGGCCGATGTGGCGCAAAGGGCCAGCGCCACATCGGAGAGACCTAAGTCAAAGAGCCGGTTGCCGCGACGTGATTGGCAATAATAATCACGCTTCGGCATGGCGCAGCTAAGAATTTCGATTTGGCGGTCATTCAGCCCGAAGCGGCGATAGATCGCCATGATCTGCGGCTCGATCGCCCGCTCATTGGGCAGGAGAAGCCGTGTCGCACAGCTTTCGATAATAGCTGGTGCGATGGGTGAGCTATCGATATCGGACAAGGACTGCGTGGCAAAGATCACCGAGGCGTTCTTCTTGCGCAGTGTCTTTAACCATTCCCGGAGCTGTCCGGCAAAACCCTTGTCGTCCAATGCCAGCCAGCCTTCATCGACAATCAGCAAAGTGGGCCTGCCGTCGAGGCGGTCTTCGATGCGGTGGAACAAATACGTGAGCACGGCAGAAGCGGCACTGGTGCCGATCAGGCCTTCGGTCTCGAAGGCTTGCACAGACGAGGAACCAAGATGCTCATGCTCGGCATCAAGCAATCGCCCATAGGCCCCACCCACACAGTAGGGGCGCAAGGCCTGTTTCAGTTCATTGGATTGTAACAGCACCGCTAGGCCAGTCAGAGTGCGTTCGAGGATGGGCGCACTGGCCAGCGAAGTCAGCGCCGTCCACAGATGCTCTTTGACCTGCGGATCGATCGTGATGCCCTCGCGCAAGAGAAGTGCAACGATCCAATCGGCAGCCCACGCCCGCTCCGGCACATCATGAATCGTTGCGAGCGGTTGCAATGCGACACTGTCGTGAGCACTCTCAGTGAGCGCGCCGCCGAGATCATGCCAATCGCCACCCATGGCAAGGACTGCCGCCCGGATCGAACCGCCAAAATCGAAGGCGAAGATTTGCGCGTTTGGATAACGCCGGAATTGCAACGCCATCAAAGCCAGTAAAACTGATTTGCCGGCACCGGTGGGACCTACGACAAGCGTGTGTCCGACGTCCCCCACATGAAGAGAAAACCGGAACGGGGTCGAACCTTCAGTCTTGCCAAAAAGCAAGGGAGGTGCACCGAAATGTTCGTCCCGTTCCGGCCCCGCCCACACCGCTGACAAGGGGATGATATGAGCGAGATTCAGTGTTGAGATTGGTGGCTGCCGGACATTGGCGTAAGGGTGACCGGGCAGCGACCCAAGCCAGGCATCAACCGCATTGATGGTCTCGACGCTTGCCGTGAAATCGCGACCCTGAACGATCTTTTCGACCAGGCGCAGTTTTTCTGCGGCGCTATTGGGGTCATCATCCCACACTGTGATTGTTGCTGTGACATAGGCTTGACCGGCAAAGTCGGCACCAAGCTCTTGCAGAGCCACGTCTGCATCGGCGGCCTTGTTGGCCGCGTCGGTGTCAACCAAGACGGACGCCTCATTGGTCATCACTTCCTTGAGAATGGCGGCAATTGATTTGCGCTTGGAAAACCACTGCCGTCGAATTTTGGTGAGGAGCTTGGTGGCGTCGGTCTTGTCGAGAAGAATGGCACGGGTCGACCAGCGATAGGCAAAAGCCAGACGGTTGAGATCGTCGAGCAGGCCCGGCGTCGTGACACTGGGAAACCCCACAAGCGTAAGGATGCGGAGGTGGGCGCTACCCAGCCTTGGCTCCAAGCCGCCAATAAGCGGTTGATTGGCAAGAAGTGCGTCAAGGTAGATCGGCGTTTCGGGCACGCGGACATGCTGACGATGGGTGGAGACAGTGGAGTGAAGATAAGTCAGCGTTTCTGTATCATCGAGCCAGACGCATTCCGGCATGAAGTTCTCGATCAGTTGAAGAACACGCGTCGAACGGTCGGCAAAACTGCGCAGCACTTCATGGGGATTAACACCACTTTCGGCTTTGCCTTCATAGAGCCAGCTTTCGGTGCGGGCGGTATCTTCGGCAGGCGGCAGATAAAGAAAGGTCAGAAAATAACTGGACTCAAAATGCGCTTCAATGTCCTCGAATGCTGCCTTGCGTTCGGCATCAACCAAGGCGGAAGCGGCATCCGGGAACAGATCAGATGGATAGGCACCAACCGGATTGCGTTGCGCCTCGACAAATATGGCCCAGCCCGTGCCCAGGCGCCGGAAAGCATTGTTGAGACGGCCCGCAACAGCGACCAGTTCAGCTTGAACCGCTGAATCGAGATCAGGCCCGCGAAACCGCGCCGTCCGCTGGAAACTTCCATCCTTGTTGAGAACAATGCCCTCGCCAACCAACGCTGCCCAAGGCAGAAAGTCAGCGAGCCTTGTGGCGTTACGGCGATATTCGGCGAGATTTAGCATTGCTCCCTCACACACTCAACATGTTGGGAATGCGCAGATGGCGGCGCACCACATCGACGAATTGCGGATCGCGTTTGGCGGCCCAGACCGCAGCGAAATGCCCGACCGCCCAGATGCCGAGACCGACAAGCCAGAGGCGCAAGCCCAGACCAATGGCTGCCGCCAAAGTCCCGTTCAAGATTGCAATCGCGCGGGGTGCTCCACCCAGCAAGATATGTTCAGTAAGCGCACGATGAACGGGCACAGTGAAGCCCGGTACGTCGTGTGCAGTTTCGGAGAAGCTGGCCATCACACAAGTGCTCCGCCACCGAACGAGAAGAAAGAGAGGAAGAAGCTGGATGCCGCAAAGGCGATTGAGAGACCAAAGACGATTTGGATCAGACGACGAAACCCACCCGAGGTATCGCCGAATGCGAGCGTGAGCCCCGTCACGATGATGATGATCACCGCGAGAATCTTGGCGACGGGCCCCTCGATCGATTGAAGGATTTGTTGCAGCGGTTGTTCCCAAGGCATGGACGAACCTGCCGCATGTGCAGCGGGTGCCAGCATGACGCTACAGACTGCCACTGTGATTGCTATAGACGTGTGGCGCGTCAGAGTTTTCGTTGTGTTGATCATTCAGAATCTCCCGATGTGAGTTGAAAGGCAGGTGTGATCCGGTAGTCGCCATCAGGGTTCAGACCCTCGACGGTGGCAAGCTCGGTCAGTCGACGTGCCGATCCCCGGCCGTTGAGAACAGCGATCAAATCAATCGTTTCAGCGATGAGCGCACGAGGGACTGTAACGACAGCCTCTTGAATGAGTTGTTCAAGACGGCGCAACGTCCCAATGGCTGTGCCCGCATGGATGGTGCCGATGCCGCCCGGATGACCGGTGCCCCAGGCCTTGAGAAGATCAAGCGCCTCGCTCCCACGCACTTCGCCAATCGGGATGCGGTCGGGCCGAAGACGAAGCGACGAGCGGACAAGATCTGCGAGTGATGCAACACCATCCTTGGTGCGCATGGCGACAAGATTGGGAGAAGCACATTGCAGTTCGCGTGTGTCTTCGATCAGGATGACCCTGTCTGAGGTCTTCGCGACTTCCGCAAGCAAGGCATTGGCGAGGGTTGTTTTGCCGGTCGAGGTTCCGCCTGCCACGAGGATATTGCGTCGCTCGGCGACGGCGCCTGCCAGGACCGCCGCTTGATCCGCCGACATGATCTTGACCTCAACGTAATCCGCAAGCGTGAAGACCGCGACAGCGGGCTTGCGGATCGCAAAGGTCGGCCCAGTCACGACGGGCGGCAACAGACCCTCGAAGCGCTCGCCGGTTTCGGGGAGTTCTGCCGATACGCGCGGGGCTCCAGCGTGGACCTCCGCGCCAACATGATGTGCGACCAGGCGCACGATGCGCTCACCGTCGGCTGCTGAAAGCCGCTCACCTGTATCGGAGAGTCCCTCTGACAGACGGTCGATCCAAAGCCGCCCATCAGGGTTGAGCATCACTTCAACAACTTGCGGGTCTTCCAGAAATCCGGCGATCGCTGCACCAAGTGCTGACCGCAACATGCGAGCACCGCGTAGGATCGCCTCTGATTGATGGTGTGCACCCGCCATGTCATCCCCTCTTTCACTAATGCCGCGATATGTGGCTCTGGATTGGGGATGAGTAAGAAAGGCAGAATTGGGGTCACCGCAACAGCTTTATGGGCGTAGGAGTGTTCTGGCGTGGAAAGACAGGAGTTCGGCGGAATTGCAGGCAGCGAGATAGAGCCAAATTGCAGTTATCAAATACTCTGCTTGAACGA
>JAYTIG010000282.1:0-4657 GCA_043731995.1 Hyphomicrobiales bacterium | reverse complement strand
TGCCACGGCATTGGCCCTGGCCAAGCAGGGCTGCCACATCATCGCCACGGCGCGCACGCAAGGCGGGCTGGAAGAACTTGATGATGAGATCAAGGCCGCCGGTGGCAGCGCCACCTTGGTGCCGATGGATATTACCGACTATGCCGGGATTGACAGGTTGGGCGCTGCGATTTTCGAGCGCTGGAAGAAGCTGGACATTCTGGTCGGCAATGCTGGCGTTCTCGGCAAGCTCACGCCAGTGGCGCATCTCGAGCCCAAGGTGTGGGATGAAGCGCTGGCCGTGAATGTGACGGCGAACTACCGTTTGCTGCGGTCGATGGATCCACTGCTGCGGATGAGTGAAGTGGGGCGCGCGGTGTTTGTAACCTCTGGCGCTGCTCACAAGTCGCCTGCCTATTGGGGCGCCTATTCCACCACCAAGGCTGCCCTTGAAGCACTGGTGAAAACCTATGCCGCCGAGCAGGCCAATACTTCAAAAGTGCGAGCCAATCTCTTCAGCCCCGGCCCTACACGCACCAAAATGCGCGCAACCGCGATGCCAGGTGAAGACCCGATGACCTTGCCCGCGCCGGATGAAGTGGCGGCGAAACTGGTGGAAATGTGCGCGGCGGAATTCAATGATAATGGCGCAAACTACAGATACGCGCCGACTGGCCTATTCAAGCAAAGTTGACTATTTGCGCCCGTCATCAAACGGGTTCTTCGATCCGCGCAAAGCAAAGCGGATGGGCGTGCCTTCGAGGCCCAGTGTTTCGCGCAACCCATTCATCAGATAGCGCTGATAGCTTTGCGGCAGTTTGTCGAGCTGGTTGCCGAACAGCGCAAAGGTTGGTGGCCTGGCACTTGCTTGCGTGCCATAGCGGATTTTGATGCGGCGGCCTGCGGGCGCTGGCGGCGGGTTGCGCTGGATGGCTTCTTCAAGCCAGCGGTTGAACTTTCCGGTGCTGATGCGGATGTTCCATTTCTTCTCGGCAGCCAAGACTGCCTGCATGAGCTTTTCAAAACCCCGGCCCTGCTTGGCTGACAGCGTAACAATGGAAAGACCGCGAATATCTGGAAGAATGTCTTCCATGATTTCATTCACCTTGCGCATGGCTGCAATCTTGTCTTCCACCAAATCCCACTTGCTCAAGGCCAGCACAATGGCGCGGCCTTCACGCGCGATGAGATCACACAAAGTGAGATCCTGTTTTTCGATGGAGGCCGAGGCATCCACCAGCACAACAACAACTTCAGCGAATTTCACGGCGCGCAAGGCATCGCTGACGGAAAGTTTTTCCAACTTCTCCTTCACCTTGCCTTTGCGGCGGATGCCCGCCGTGTCCCACAGTGTAATCTTGCGGCCACCCCATTCCCACGCATTAGATATGGCGTCGCGGGTGATGCCGGCTTCCGGGCCTGTCAACATGCGCTCTTCACCCAGCAGCGCATTGACCAGCGTGGATTTGCCAGAATTGGGTTGGCCGATGATGGCCAAGCGCAAAGGCCTGGTAGGCGGTGGCGCTTCAACATCCGGGTCAAAAGGCTCTAGAGCTTCTTCTTCCGAAGTTGAAGCATTGGCTTTGCGATCGGCAACCACCAGGGGCTTCACAACGCCATAAATATGTTCAAGGCCCTCGCCGTGTTCACCTGAGATTGGGAAAGGTTCGCCAAAGCCCAATGCATAGGCCTCGCTCACCTGCTGCTGCACAGTGCGGGTTTCGGCCTTGTTGGCGAGAATGGTGACAGGCCTTCCCAGTTTGCGAATACGCTCGGCGAACATGCGGTCAACCGGGGTGACACCGGCGCGCGCATCAATCACGAAGAACACATGATCCGCCAGACGTGCGGCCTCGGCGGCCTGATCGCTCATGCGCGCTTCAAGGCTGCCGCGCTTGGCTTCATCAAAGCCTGCTGTATCAAAAACCTGGAATTCAATATCAGCGATGCGGGCGGTGCCTTCGCGCCTGTCGCGCGTGACACCTGGCTGATCATCCACCAGCGCCAGGCGCTGGCCGATCAATCGGTTGAACAGCGTTGATTTGCCGACATTGGGCCGCCCAAGAATGGCGACAGTGACTGTCATTGGCCCTTATTGACCTTGAGGCTGCGGCGGAGCCGGAACCGGAGGTGGGGCATTCGGATCCGGCACAGCTGGCGTGCCAGATACCGCAGGCTCAGCCGGAACAGCCGGTGTTGCCGCCGTAACGGGTTTTTTCTTCTTGATGATTTTCTTTTTCTTCACGACCTTCTGGGCGGTGATTGGCAATCCGGTTTTCGGATCAATGGCCGTGCCTGCCTTGGCGGTGGCCGCATCTGTCGCTGTCTTTGCACCGGCCACCTTGGTGGGCTTTATCGGTGACGGCGGTGGCAAAGGCTCTGGCGCCATGGGCTCTGGGCAGAGATCAACTTTGGGATCGCAATCCACAGTGGACGCCGTTTTGGGCATGGACAGTGGAGCGCCAGCCCTTGGTGCACCGGGCATGGCGGGCTGTGCGCCGTTTACCGGGGCTTGAGTGATGGGTTGATTGGCGGCCGTGTTGGGCTGGCCCGTGATCGAAGGATCGCGCGCCGACTGCTGATCAGGCGGAAGGATTTCCTCTCGCTGGCCGGGCAATACGGTGTCGTTGGTTTGGCCCGTCATGCGCTTCATCGAAGCACAGCCTGAGAGCAGCGAGAGGGCAACAGCGGCAAGAACAAATTTTTTCATGATGTGAAATCTCACTTGGCCGGAAGGTTGGGAGCGATGAGTTGCAGCAACATCTGTGCGCGCTGCTTGAGGCCGGGACTGGCTTTTTCGTCGGCTTGGATTGCACCAAAGTAACGGTTGGCCATGGCATAGTCTTTCAAGCGGTAGGCTGACAAAGCGAAAATCTCGCGCGCTTCATTGTGCCATTGTGCATCATCCTTGTCGAAGCGGCCAAGGCGGGTGAGCAACTGGTCGGGCGAGAGTGTATCAATCAAGAGATAGCCGGCGCGAATGCGGGCAAGATCGGCCAGCGCCGGATCGCTTGCGGCATCGGCAGCAAAAGCGTCATAGGCAGCCACGGCTTTGTCGGTTTCGCCCTTGGAGCCGAGAATGGAGGCTTCTTGCATCTTTGCCAACTGACCAAAACCAGGATGATTGATGGCAGCAAGGGCCGCCAGAGCCTCATCGGGTTTGCCTAGGGCTGCCTTTTTGGTGGCGTCAAAATAGAAGGCGCTGGCGTCTTCGGCCTGCTTTACCTGATAATATTGCCAGCCCTGCCAAGCAGCAACGGCACCCATGAACAGCACAGCCACAACACCAATGTGCTTGCCGTAACGGTCCCACAGCTTCTTAAATTCTTCCTGGCGGACTTCCTCATCCACCTCGCGGAAAATTGCATCATTGTTCTCAGACAAGACGAGACTCCTTGAATTTCTGCTGGGTAAAGCAGCCAAGGGGCCAAATCAAGGCATTTTGGGGGATGGGAGGTGGGGTTGATTGTTTACGACCTCACCCTGAGGTGCGAGCGAAGCGAGCCTCGAAGGGTGCGCCACAGCGCCGGACTCACGGCGCATGCTTCGAGGCATGGCGTGCCGCGATGCACCTCAGCATGAGGTAGAAAGGATATTCCTCAATCCTTCACTTCGTAAGTGTTTTCCGGTTGGGGGAAGCGGCGGGTACGCACATCCTCGGCATAAAGTTTGATGGCGCCGTCTATGGCCTCGGCCACCTTGCCGAATTCCTTGACGAATTTCGGCACGCGGGGCGAAAGGCCCAGCATGTCTTCCATCACCAGGATTTGCCCATCACAGGCAGCCGAAGCGCCAATGCCAATGGTGGGAATATCCACCATTTTGGTGATCTTGGCAGCCAGCGGCTCTGCCACGGCTTCCAACACAACAGCAAAGGCCCCGGCCTCGGCCACGGCCACGGCGTCGGCCTCAATGGCAGCCCATTGGGCTTTTTCGCGGCCTTGAGTCTTGAAGCCGCCAAACACATTGATTGATTGCGGTGTGAGGCCAATGTGAGCCATGACGGGGATGCCGCGTTCAGACAGGAACTTTATGGTCTCTGCCATGCGCGCGCCACCCTCAATCTTGATGGCCCCGCATTCGGTTTCCTTGATGACCTTGGCGGCGTTGCGGAAGGCCTGGGCCGGGCTTTCTTCATAAGAGCCAAACGGCATATCCACCACCACCAGCGCGTGCCTGGCACCACGGGTGACGGCGCGGCCATGCATGATCATTAATTCCAAGGGCACAGGCAAGGTAGTTTCAAATCCATGCATCACCATGCCGAGCGAGTCACCCACCAACAGGAAATCTACATACTTGTCGGCAATGGCCGCTGTGTGGGCGTGATAGGAGGTGAGCGAGACAATGGGTGCTCCTCCTTTGCGGGCGCGGATATCCGGTGCGGTGATGCGTTTTTGCGGCGTGTGCTGAGACATGGCTCGAACTTAGCTGTTTCACGGCTGCGACACAAATCGCCTGCGCGAAAGCGTTAACCTGCCAGATTCACGCCCAGAACATAGGGATGGAAGAACAACACCAGCAAAGCCGTTACGCCCAAGCCTGCCACAACGGCGATGATATCTGAGCGCCAGACGGGTTGATAATCCGGTTTCTTGCCCCGCAGCATGCTGGCGGCGATATCCACAAGCGCCACGGCCAGCACGGTGATCCAGAACCAGTCTGCCGCGAACTTGCC
>JAYTIG010000281.1:0-1695 GCA_043731995.1 Hyphomicrobiales bacterium | reverse complement strand
TTGCCAGCGTACCGATGCTGACCAGGCAGATCAAGCCAAACGTGGTCAGCTTGCTATCAACTCGGCTTCCTCAACCGCACGCCGCGTGGAAGATTGCTCACGCATCACGCCTTCGGGCATCTGGGTCTTGCAGTTCCGCAACGCCCGGAGATCACGCAGGGCATTTTGCCACTTGGGGATGAGGATGTTTGAATGCCGCATTGGTGGCGCACCCTTCGAGGCATTGCTTCGCAATGCACCTCAGGGTGAGGGCGAACAAATTTCCGACCTCATCCTGAGGTGCCCGCCGCAGGCGGGCCTCGAAGGATGGGCCGCATGACTCCCACTTACACCCTGCGCGTCAACTACGAAGACACTGACTTTTCCGGTTTCGTCTATCACGCCAATTATCTCAAATTCTGCGAGCGTGCCCGCAGCGACTATCTGCGCGTCAAAAAAGTGGACCAGAAAGCCATGTTCGCCCAAGGCACCGCCTTCGTCGTCCGCCGCATGGATTGCAATTTCCTGGCACCCGCCCGCTTTGAGGATGAACTCACCATCGAAACCGATTTCAAGGCAATGCATGGCGCGCGCTTTGAACTGTTCCAAACCATCAAGCGCGGACCGGACACCCTCTTTACAGCCGCCGTCACCGTGGTGCTGATTGATGGCAGGGGCAGGCCAAAGCGGATACCTGAAGATTTGGAAAAGGTGTTGCGCGCCTAAGCCCTCATCCGCCTCTCGGCACCTTCTCCCATCCTTCAGACGGGAGAAGGCAAATAATTTGGCACCTTCAGAATTGATTGCCTTCGCCCGTTGAGCGGAGCGAAGTGGGAGAAGGTGCCGAGAGGCGGATGAAGGCCAGCGCCGCATTCACCCATCCTTAACCACAAGCCTGATTCAAACCACGCACTGGGCTAAACACGTCTTGGCCTGCGCGTGATTCGCCCAATGCTAGGGAATCGCCGCAGTTTTGACAGATTTGGCTGGTGGAAGCCCTGCAACCTTCGGGGGAAGGCTTTTCACGGCATTTGGGACTAGGTTTTAATGGATCAGGTTACAGCCGCTCCAGTGGCGCAAGGCGGCGCGCATCTTTCACTGTTTAATATGGTGTTGCACGCATCCTGGCCCGTGCTCTTCGTGATGGTGGGTTTGGGGCTGGCCTCAATCTGGTGCTGGGCCATCATTTTCGAAAAATTCTATTCCGTGGGCCGCATGAATGCGGCCAATGACAAATTCGAAAACCAGTTCTGGTCCGGCCAGTCGCTGGATGATTTGTATCACGCCATGTCGGGCCGCAACACCATTGGCATGTCTGCCATCTTCGTGGCCGCCATGCAGGAATGGAAGCGCAGCCAGGGTGCTGCCATGCGCGCAGGTTTCGCAGGCGCGCTGAAGCGCATCGAGAAGGTGATGGATGTTTCCATCCAGAAAGAAATGGGCGCGTTGGAATCGCGCCTGCTGTTCCTCGCCACGGTTGGTTCTGCCGGCCCCTTCATCGGCCTGTTTGGCACGGTGTGGGGCATCATGACCTCATTCCAGGGCATCGCCAATTCGCAAAACACCAATCTGGCCGTGGTGGCACCAGGCATTGCCGAAGCCCTGTTCGCCACGGCAATCGGCCTTGTGGCCGCCATACCAGCGACAATTTTCTATAACATGTATTCCTCCGATGCAGCCAAGATCGGAACCAGGCTTGAGAATTTCGCCGATGAG
>JAYTIG010000280.1:0-1698 GCA_043731995.1 Hyphomicrobiales bacterium | reverse complement strand
TTCGCCTTTGGTGGCAACGCGCTGATTTGCACCTCCTTCTATGTGGTGCAGCGGACAACGCGCGCAAGGCTGTTTGGCGGCATCCTGCCCTGGTTCGTATTCTGGGGCTATCAACTCTTTATAGTAATGGCCGCTACTGGCTACTTGCTGGGTATCACGCAGGGCCGCGAATATGCTGAACCTGAATGGTATGTGGATCTGTGGCTCACCATAGTGTGGGTGGCATATCTCCTTGTTTTCCTCGGCACGCTGTTGAAGCGCAAGGAACCCCACATTTATGTGGCCAACTGGTTCTACCTTTCGTTCATTGTCACAGTTGCCATGTTGCACTTGGTCAACAATGCGGCGGTGCCGGTGTCCTTCCTCTCTTCCAAGAGCTATGGCCTCTACACCGGCGTGCAAGATGCGTTGGTGCAGTGGTGGTATGGCCACAACGCTGTGGGCTTCTTCCTCACGGCGGGCTTCCTCGGCATGATGTATTACTTCGTGCCCAAGCAAGCCAACCGCCCGATCTACTCCTATCGACTTTCGATCGTTCATTTCTGGGCCTTGATCTTCTTGTATATATGGGCCGGCCCGCACCATCTGCACTACACCGCACTGCCAGATTGGGCACAGACTCTTGGCATGGTTTTCTCGGTCATGCTGTGGATGCCCTCTTGGGGTGGCATGATCAACGGCTTGATGACGCTTTCGGGCGCCTGGGACAAGCTGCGCACTGATCCAATCTTGCGCATGATGGTGATGTCACTGGCTTTTTATGGCATGTCAACCTTTGAAGGTCCGATGATGTCCATCAAGTCGGTCAATGCGCTCAGCCATTATACCGATTGGACCATTGGCCACGTGCATTCCGGCGCGCTCGGTTGGGTGGGCATGATTACCTTTGGTGCTCTCTACCACCTTACGCCGAAGCTTTGGGGCCGCAGCCAGCTTTACAGCCTGCGCCTGGTGAACTGGCACTTCTGGCTGGCCACACTCGGCATCGTTCTCTACGCCTCTGTGATGTGGGTTTCCGGCATCATGCAGGGCCTGATGTGGCGCGAGTATGACAGCAACGGCTTCCTAGTTTATTCCTTTGCCGAAACCGTGGCGGCCATGCACCCTTACTATGTGCTGCGCATGCTGGGTGGCCTGCTCTATCTGCTGGGCGGCCTGGTGATGGCCTACAACATGTACCGCACGATCCGGGGAGACCAGCGTCAGGAGATTCCGCTTGGCGCCGAAGCCCCCGCTCTTCAGCCTGCCGAATAATGGAGAATTGAATGTCAAGCGAATCGCAAATCTTTGCATTCCATTCCAAGATTGAGCGCAACGTCACTCTGCTTCTGGTGCTTTCACTTCTGGTGGTCACCGTCGGCGGCATTGTGGAAATTGCGCCACTCTTCTGGCTGCAGAACACCATCGAGAACGTGAAGGGCATGCGTCCCTACACGCCACTCGAATTGGCTGGCCGCGACATCTACGTGCGTGAAGGTTGCTACCTCTGCCACTCGCAGATGATCCGCCCCTTCCGCGATGAGGTGGAACGCTACGGTCATTACAGCCTTGCCGCGGAATCGATGTACGACCATCCATTCCAATGGGGTTCCAAGCGCACCGGGCCGGATCTGGCCCGCGTGGGTGGCCGCTATTCAAATGAATGGCATGTCGAGCACCTGAAAAATCCGCGCTCTGTTGTTCCGGAATCAATCATGC
>JAYTIG010000279.1:0-4680 GCA_043731995.1 Hyphomicrobiales bacterium | reverse complement strand
GTGGCAATGATAATCCAACCACACTTTCCGGCGGCGAAGCGCGCCGCGCGGCCATCGCGCGCACGCTTGCGCCAGAGCCTGATATTTTGCTGCTCGATGAGCCCACCAACCATCTCGATCTGCCCGCCATCGAATGGCTGGAAGCGGAACTCAAGTCCCTGCGCTCGGCCTTCATTCTCATCAGCCATGACCGCCGCTTTCTCGAACGCCTGTCCAACCGCACGGTCTGGCTTGATCGCGGCGAAACGCGCCGGCTGGGTCAGGGTTTCGCCGCCTTCGAAGAATGGCGAGACAAGTTGTTGGAAGAAGAAGAGATCGCCCAGCAAAAACTCGCGCAGCGCATCGCCACGGAAGAACATTGGATGCGCTATGGCGTCACCGCGCGCAGGAAGCGCAACATGCGCCGCGTGGGCTTGCTTGGGGCGCTGCGCAAGGAGCGCAAGGACTATGTCGGCCAGCAAGGGCAAGTCAGACTTGCCGCTTCATCCGGTGAGTTGTCGGGTAAGCTGGTGTTTGAGGCCCACAGGATTTCCAAGTCATTCGACGAAAGGCCCATTGTCAGCAATCTCGACTTGCTCGTGCTGCGTGGCGACAGATTGGCAATTGTCGGCCCCAATGGCGCAGGCAAGACCACGCTGATCAATCTCATCACCGGCGCACTGGAGCCGGATTCCGGCCAGATCAAGCACGGCACAAATCTGCAACTCGTTTCACTCGATCAAACCCGCGCGAGTTTGAACCCGGATGACATTGTGCAAGATGTGATCACCGCAGGCCGCGGCCAGCAGGTGACGGTGAACGGTGAAACCAAACATGTTGTCACCTATATGCGTGACTTTCTCTTTCGCCCCGAGCAGGCGCGCACGCCCGTTTCTGTTCTCTCCGGCGGTGAGCGCGCGCGTCTCATCCTGGCGCGCGAACTGGCCAAGCCCTCAAACTTTCTGGTGTTGGATGAGCCCACCAACGATCTCGATTTGGAAACGCTCGATCTGTTGCAGGAATTGTTGGTGGACTATCCCGGCACGGTTCTGTTGGTCAGCCATGACCGCGACTTTCTCGACAAGCTCGCCACCTCGGTGCTGATGCATGAAGGCGGCGGCAAATGGATTGAATATGCTGGCGGCTATTCCGACATGCTGGTCCAGCGCGGCAAAGGCGTTGAAACGCTTAAGGTTGAAACAGTTGCGAAGACCATGCCGAAACCGGAAGCGGTTTTTCCTTCAAAGCCGCAAGCGGCCAAACGCAAGCTCTCATTCAAGGAAAAATATGCACTGGAATCCTTGCCCAGGAAAATGGAAGAGTTGAAATCCGAATTGGCAAATCTTGAACGGGAAATGGCGGATTCGACGCTATTCTCACGGGATCCAACACGCTTCGAAATAATCTCAACCCGTCAAGCCAATGCGAGCCTTGAATTTTCAGCCGCCGAAGATCAGTGGCTGGAGTTGGAATTGCTGCGCGAGGAGCTGGAGGGCTAGGCCACGCGGTCACGTCGCGTTGATGAACCGTTCCTTGCACGCAGCAAGCGTTTCATCCATCGGGCGCTTCCACCAATTCTGCGCGGAAAAAATCTCAACCTCAACCGCACCCACATAGCCCGAAGCCTCAACCGCACCACGAATGGCGCGCAGATCAATCACGCCATCGCCCATCATGCCGCGATCATTCAACACATCCTCAGTGGGCACCAGCCAATCACACACATGAAAGGCAAAGATACGCCGCGCCTCGCCCGCCCGTGCAATGTTCTGCATCAGCGTGGGGTCCCACCACACGTGATAGCAATCAAGCGCCACACCCACCCACGGATCAGCCGACACACCTTCAATCGTATCACACCAATCCAGCGCTTCCGAAAGCAGGGTGAGGCAACTGCGTTCTGCGGCATAAACGGGATGCAGCGGCTCCAGCGCAATTTTCACGCCAAGCGCCTTGCCGTGAATGGCAAGTTCTGCTGTGGCCTCCTTCACCTGATGCCGTGCCGCTTCCAAATCCTTGGAGCCCGCAGGCAATCCACCCACCACCATCACGAAGCAGGGCGCACCCAAAACTGCTGCATTTTCCAGCGCGCGTTTGTTAGCTTCCACGTTGGCTCGAAATTGGGCTCTTGAAACTGCGGGAATATAGGTACCGCGGCAATAACCCGAAAGCGAAAGACCTGCGTCACGGATCTGCTTGGAAATGGCCTTCACATCGCCGCCTTCAACTTCGCGCCGCCAGGGCGCAATCTGTCCAAAGCCTGCCCGCGCCACGGCGTCGATCACTTCACCAATCGGTGCCTGAAAACCAAGCGTAGCCGTATTGATGGAGCAGATTCGCAAATGATCCTGCAGTTCACGCATCACAGCCCATGCAGCGCAAGCAGGTGTTTCATGCGCTTCACCGCGAGATCAGGCTTCAGCAACAGACCCGCCTGTTCGGCCAATTTGAAAGCTTCCACAAAATAGGGCAGGGGCCGCGCTGATTGTGCGCCTGCAATCATCACGAAATGATCCTGGAACCCGTTGAGCCAAGCGAGGAATACAATACCCGTCTTGTAATATTGAGTGGGCGCGGAAAATATCAACCGTGATAGTGGAACAGTGGGCGAAAGCAGCGCATGAAACCTTGCTTCATTTCCAGAGGCCAGTGCCGAAAGTGCCTGCGAGGCAGCAGGGGCAATCGCATCAAAAATGCCAAGCAGCGCGTGGGAATGGCCCTTGGTGTCACCAGCGATCAGCTCGGCATAGTTGAAGTCATCGCCAGTGTACATTTTAACAGAAGCAGGCAATGCGCGGCGCATGGCCACTTCCTTTTCGGCATCCAGTAGGGAAATCTTGATGCCATCCACCTTGCTGACATTGTCATTGATCATGGCAAGGCAGGTCTCCATGCCCATCATGAAACTGTCTGTGCCCCAATAGCCTTTCAGCGCCGGGTCAAACATCTCGCCCAGCCAGTGCAAAACCACGGGGTGATCAGCTTGCCCCAGCACGCGCGAATAAACTTTGACATAGTCATCGGGGGACTTTGCAACACGCACCAAGGCCCGGCTGGCCATCAGGATCATGCGCCCGCCCAACTTCTGGATGACTTCGAGCTGCTCTTCATAGGCGCGGATGACATCTTCAATGTTGCGGGCATCTGCAGGGCTCAATTGATCCGTGCCGCAGCCAGAATAGATGCGCGAAGCCTTGTCGCCCGCATCGGCCAGCGAGTGCTTGATGAGTTCCAGTGCATCTGGCCATGAAAGCCCCATGCCGCGTTGCGATGTGTCCATCGCCTCGGCAATGCCAAAGCCCAGCTTCAGCAGGTGCCTGCGAAATGCCAAGGTACCTTTCCAATCGATGCCGCCGCTGGTTGATAGCGGATCGGCAACAACATGTGCCGCCGCAAATGCCACCCGGTTCCACGGTGCCTTTGGCGTACGGACAGACAGAGGCTCCGTCTTCAGCCGAAAGTCTTCCATCCCGCCTTTGTTGTTGGGAAGTGCGATCTTCATCAATACCTCACGCAGAGAAGCCCGCCATCGGCCTGAATGGCCTGGCCGGATGTATAGGGGAGAAGCCCATTGGCCAAAGTCACCACAATGCGCGCCACTTCTTCCGGCTTGCCAAAGCGCTTGATCACGGTCAACCCACCCTCGATCAGTGCATCATACTTTGCCTTGGAAGGGGCCACCATTTCGGTGTCAATGAATCCGGGTTGCACCTCATAAACACCAATGTCTTCATCCGACAACCGGGCTGCAAAGAGTTTGGACATCATTGAAGCCCCCGCTTTTGAGATGCAATATTCGCCACGCGTGATGGAAACGGCACTTGCGTTGGCCGATGTGATGTTGACGATGGAGCGGTGGCAGGTTGTCACGCTGTCGCGCAAGCGCTTGGCAAAGGCTTGCGTGAGAAAAAACGTGCCGCGCGTGTTGATGTTGAGGCAATGATCGTAACTATCCGGCGTCACATCCAAAAGATCACCTCTGACCTTCACCGAAACACCAGCATTGTTCACCAGTGTGGTAACGGCCCCCAAGGCCTCTTCAATCCCGTCCAGCACGCGTGCATGTGATGCCAGATCGCCAATGTTGCAGGCAAAGCCGAAAGCCTTGACGCCTCTGGCACGGCATTGAGCAACAACGTCATCGAGTTGCGGCGACTTTTGCAAATCTACCGCGGCAACATCATAGCCTGCTTCCGCCAGCGCCAGGGCAATGGCTTTGCCCATGCCGCGCTGCGCGCCCGTGATGATGGCAAGACCCATCAGGCCGCCTCCTTCTTCATTTTGGCCACGGCCTCAGGTCGGCAAACCAGCCGCGTGATGGCATCGATATTGAAGGCAACGCGCGCGGCTTTGGCTTCCTTCGTCATCAAGGCGCGTCCATAAACGATTTCGCCAGTATATTGGTTGGTGAGATAGTGAAAGCCCATGCCAGACAACGTGATCAAGACCTGCACAGGGTCTAGCCCCTCGCGGAACTTTCCATCTTCAACACCGCGCGCCAGCAACTTCTCCATGCGCTTCACAAAGCTTTTGTTGAGCAGTTCAAGCCGTGGCGATTTCCTGAGATATCTGGCCTTGTGCAGATTTTCGGTGTTCACCAGCGAAATGAACTCCGGATTGTCCAGATAATAGTTCCAGGTGAATTCAACCAGACGCCGAAAAGCTGTGATCGGCTCATCTTTTTCAATTTCAAGTGCCGCT
>JAYTIG010000278.1:0-1706 GCA_043731995.1 Hyphomicrobiales bacterium | reverse complement strand
GCCTGGTGTCGAGCTACTTGCACTAAACTTTCCGGCAAACCGGCCAACCAAGAGCCGGGGCTTTAAAACTCACAACGGCCCGCTGTTTCCTGGGGGAGGCAGCGGGCCTTTTGCTTTTGGTCCGAACAAACTATACGGAGCAGGTTTGGGAGTCGAAATGACCATTGTTGACAGCATCCGTTCGAGCTTTGCCCCCGTGCACAAGGAAGGCTGGCGTTTTGTAGCCATTTTTGCCGCAGTCAGTGCACTTTTCTTTGTGCTGGGACTTTGGCCTCTGGGCTGGCTGGGCGTGCTGCTCACGGCCTGGTGCGCTTATTTCTTCCGCGATCCGGAACGAGTGACCCCACTTGCCGCAAATCTCGTGATCGCCCCCGCAGATGGCCGCGTGAGCGCCATTGAACCCGTCATCCCGCCGCCAGAGCTTGATCTGCCGCGCGAAACCATGACGCGCATATCCATTTTCATGAATGTCTTTGACGTTCACATCAATCGCGCACCGGTTGCGGCACGCATCACCAAGCTCACCTATGTGCCCGGCCTGTTTTTCAACGCTGAACTGGACAAAGCCAGCGACGACAATGAACGCCAGGCATTGACCCTTGAAACGCCGAATGGCGTGCGGCTCGGCGTGGTGCAGATTGCCGGTCTGATTGCGAGGCGCATTGTGAAATTCGCGGGCGAGGGCGATACCCTGCAGGCCGGAGAGCGCTTCGGCCTCATTCGTTTTGGCAGCCGGGTTGACGTTTACTTGCCTCAAGAGATTGCGCCTTTGGTTTGTGTTGGCCAGCGCAGCGTTGCAGGCGAAACCGTGTTGGCCGATCTTGATGTGAAGGGTGCCTTCCGCACCGGGCGAAAGGCCTGAACATGGCGGATGAAAAAGCGGAGGTGACTGCTCTCGCAACAAGCCACACGCGCGAGCCGCGCAATTTCCGGCCCATTCCCATCCGCTATTTGCTGCCCAATTTGTTGACGCTGCTGGCCTTATGCAGCGGTGTTACCGCCATACGCTTTGCCATTGAGGGGCGCATGGATTTTGCTGTTCTGGGCGTCATCTTCTCAATTGTCCTTGATGCCTTGGATGGACGTCTGGCGCGTTATCTGCAGGGCACATCACGCTTTGGCGCGGAACTGGATTCGCTGGCGGATTTTGTGAACTTCGGAGTGGCACCCGCCATTCTGGTTTACCTCTGGTCTTTGAATGGCCTGAAAACTTTTGGCTGGGTTGTGTGTCTCATGTTGGCGATTGGCTGTGCCCTGCGCCTGGCGCGCTTCAACGTGGCCATCGATGACCCCAAAAAGCCGGCCTGGGCCAGTGGTTTTTTCACCGGCATGCCCGCACCTGCTGGCGCGCTTCTTTCAATGCTTCCGCTCTATTTGGGCTTCCTCGGCGTCATCACCGAAGGCCATCCTTTCGCAAAAACCATTTCTGCCTATGAAGTGTTGATCGCCGCACTGATGGTGAGCCGTGTGCCAACTTTCTCTGGCAAGAACGTCACGCGCGTGCCACGCGAATATGCGCTGCTTGTGCTTGCGGCAATGGCGCTGTTCATTGTGCTGCTGATCTCATTTCCCTGGGAAACACTTTCCATTCTGTCACTCGCCTATTTGTTGCTGATTCCAGTGAGCATGCGTGCATATCTCCGCCACAAGAAGGCGGGCAGAGGTTGACCGCAGGGAAACAAGGGCATGGCGCGCTCACTCTTTGA
>JAYTIG010000277.1:0-4703 GCA_043731995.1 Hyphomicrobiales bacterium | reverse complement strand
TTTCCACTTGGCGGCGTCGCCCACCATCACCGGAACGATATGTGAAGGATTGGGCAGATAGGGAATGCCCATCCTGTTCAGCCCCGCGCGCACCTGGGCCACACGGGCCTGCAGCGCTTCACGCTCTTCGTTGCTTACCTTCAAGTGGCGGATAGCCGCCAAAGCACCCGCAGCCACGGCAGGCGGCAGGGATGATGAGAAGATGAAGCCGGAAGCAAAGCTGCGCACATAGTCAATCAAGGCGGCTGAGCCAGAGATATAGCCACCCACCACGCCATAAGCCTTGGCCAGCGTGCCTTCAATCACATCAACGCGGTGCATCAGGCCTAGCTGTTCGGCAAGGCCACCACCGCGCTTGCCGTAAAGGCCAACGCCATGCACTTCATCGAGATAGGTCATCGCGCCATATTTTTCGGCGAGCTTCACGATCTCTTCGATTTTGCCGAAGTCACCATCCATTGAATAGACAGATTCGAAGGCAATGATCATGGGGCGCTTGCCCGTATGCAGTTTCAGGTGGCTTTCAAGGTCAGCCATGTCGTTATGCTTGAAGATGATCTTCTCGGCCTTGGAATGGCGGATGCCTTCAATCATCGAGGCATGGTTGCCAGCGTCGGAAAGCACCAGCGCATCGGGCAGGCCAGTTGCCAATGTGGAAAGCGTCGTCCAGTTCGACATATAGCCAGAGTTGAACAGCAGTGCTGCTTCCTTGCCATGCAAGTCAGCCAGCTCTTCTTCGAGCAGCACGTGATAGTGATTGGTGCCGGATATGTTGCGCGTGCCGCCAGCACCTGCGCCGCATTTGTCCAGCGCCTCATGCATGGCGGCAATCACCTTTGGGTGCTGGCCCATGCTGAGATAGTCATTCGAACACCAAACGGTGACAGGCTTCTTTTCGCCATTCACATGGCGTGTAGCATGGGGGAACTGGCCAGCGTGGCGCTCCAGATCCATGAAAACCCGGTAACGGCCCTCTTTTTTAAGTCCGTCCAGCTTCTCATTGAAATACGCGTCAAAATTCATCGTTACCTATTCCCGTCAAAATCAGTTCGGCGCCTTGATCTGGGTCAATCCCAGGCGAAGGCCAAGTTTGATTGGCGTATCGCCCGCGTTGTTCTTGGCATTCGGATTGGCCCCCGAATCAGCCAATTTTTGCGCCGCAACACCTTGCAAAGACCTGACAGCGAAAAGAAGGGCCGTATCGCCGGCGGCGTCCTTTTGGTCCAAAGCGGGTTTTGAGTCTAGTGATGCCGTAATGCAATCAATGCAGCCGCTATAAGCCGCCAGCATGAGGGGTGTTACCTCACGCATTGATTTTACATCGGTTTTTCCTGTTTTTGTCAAAACAAAGCGAAACGCCTGGGCCTGGCCACGCAGCGCGGCACTATGAAGCGGCGTATAGCCGTCCTGATCCGCAGCATCCAGGTCTGCCCCTTGGTCGGAGAGCCAGCCCAGAAGTGAAACATTGCCCATGGAGGCAGCATAAAAGGCAGCGCTGCGCCCGCGCGAATCCTGTGCGTTGAAATCCACTTTGGCGAAGCTGGCTTTCAGCTTATTCCAATCTTCGCAATTGGCTGCGGCAAGCACCAGCGGCGGCACCTTGCCACCTTTGAGATCATCGCCAGCGGCAGCCAATTGGTCGAGCTTGCTGGCGTCGCAAGCCCGAGCGGCAAGCCCGGCGGCGCTGAAGCCCTGTTTATCCAAGGCAGCAAAATCAGGCTTGGTTGAGAGCAGGGCGGCCATCGCGTCCGGTTTGTCCCTGGCCACAGCGATCATCAAGGCAGAGCGGCCCAATTCATCTTTCGCCGTATTCGGTGCGGTTGTCGTGCGCAAGCCCTCGCCATCGCCCAAGCGCGCCTGAATGAGTTGCACTTCGCCAGATGCCGCGCCATTCAGCGCCTTGAGTGCGGCGGAGTTCTTCTGTGCTGCGGCCAGGCTAATCCAATCCGGCGCGCCCTTCGGACGATCCGGCAGATGCGCATAGTCAACACCTTGCACGATGTCTGTGCCGTCACCCTTCATGGCCAATTTCTTGGGCGTAGGCGGAACGGCAATATTCCCGCGCTGCAGTGAAAGCGCCGCTTCCTTGCTGCCCGCAGCACTTGCCTTTTGATACCAGTCTTGCGCGGCAGCCTCGTCCTGCACCGTTCCAAGGCCATAGCGATAGGCGTTGGCCAGGCGCACCATGGCTTTGGCATCACCCGCCTTGGCGGCCGTAAGCAACAGTGTGAAAGCGCCCTTGTAATTGCGTTTCACAATCAGCCCGTCAGCTATGGCAGTTGCCGACAGAGCTGGCGGGGCCTCAACCTTTTTGGTGGCACCCAAGGCCGGGGACACCATAGCAATTGCGAGAAGCGGGAGAACAAATCTATGCTGTGCCATATTTTGTATCCATCCTGATGCCGATTGATTTCAAAAATTCCGTGGGCAAAATGCCGCCAGCGCAAACAATCACAGCATCATTGCGCAGGGTTTCAACTTTGCCATCAAAGGCCAGATCAAGTGTGTCGGCTTCGATCTTCTTGACAGGAGATTTGAGTCGCACGTTAAGGCGCCCGCTGGCTTGCTGTGTTGTAACCTTATCGCGGTTTTTGGTTTTCGCGCGGCCAAAAGCCTCTGATCGGTAAGACAATGTCACCGTCGTGCCTGGCTGGTCTGCAATCGATGTAGCCGCTTCCAGCGCCGAGTCACCGCCGCCCACCACAATGACATGCTGGCCTTTGTATTGCTCTGGATCGATAAGTTGATAGACAACTTTCTTCTGGTCTTCGCCCGGAACGCCCAGTTGTCGCGGCGTGCCGCGCCGCCCAATGGCCAACAGCAACGCGCGGCATGAGCGCACCTGAACTGTGGAATGCACCTCAAACCCATCGCTCGAGGGCACAACCTTTTCCACCCGCTCACGATAGCTGACTTGCAGTTGCTGCTCGGCTTCAATTTTTTTCCAAAACTCCAACAGTGTCTCTTTGGACACTTCGCGGAAATTGGTTTGCCCAACGATGGGCAGCTTTGCGGGTGCTGTCATCACCACTTTGCCGCGCGGGTATTTGAACACCGTGCCGCCAAGATCATCCTGTTCCAGGACCAGATAGGAAAGCCCCGCTTCTTTGGCCGCAAGTGCGGCGGAAAATCCCGCTGGCCCTGCGCCGATGATGATCAGATCAATCCTCCCAGTTTGGCCCATGCCTGGCAATTTCTTGATCTGTTCTGCCGCCTGGCGGCCCTGTTCAACCGCATTGCGGATGAGGCCCATGCCGCCTAATTCTCCAGCCACAAAAACGCCCGGCACATTGGTTTGAAAATCTGGGCCAACACTGGGCAAATCAATGCCGCGTGTGGCAGTGCCCAGAACCAGATCAATCGCATCCATGGGGCAGGCGGTCTTGCAGGCCCCGTGCCCAAAGCAATGCGTGGGCTCAACCAAATGGGCTTTGCCCCCTATGATGCCGATCACATTATGCTCCGGGCAGGCGCGCACGCAGCTGCCACAGCCAATGCACACATCCGGGTCAATCAGGGGATGGAGCGAAGCAGGTTCCGTCAGGCCAGCCTCTATGGCCGCAGTTTGAACCGCCACGCTTTCGACATGAGTCTGCCTCTGCCATTTGAAATAAAGGTTGAGAACAACCGCCATCAAAAGATAATAAGGCCAATAGAACAATATAGCCCAAACCTAGTCCACTCAGTTGATCCCAAGTTCCGTGGCGGCCGCCTTCAACTCGTCAATCGAGGCCTGGTCACCATCAAAGGCCTTGAGCGAATCGCTCAAGGCACTCTTGGCTTTGTCGGCATCTTTCAAGACTTGATAAGCGCGCATCAACCGCACCCAGCCATCCATGTCCTTGGGATTGTCCTTCAACCTGTCGGAAAGCTTTTGCACCATGCCCTGAATCATTGCCTGCTGGTCTTGCGCGGGCATGGCCTGCACAGCGGCCTGTTGGTCGGCTGAAATCTGTGGTGCTGCCGAGCCAGAAGGCAGGGCAGATGAGGCGGCCCCACCTGCAGCATTGGCGTCTGCGCCTGTGGCCTTGCCAGCCATTTTCTGGGTGGCCTCAGTTGCAATCTGCTTCAGGCCATCCTGCGTGGCCGTATCGTCCTTGAAAATATCCAGCGCCTTGGTCAAGGCCTCGTCAGCGCCCTTCTTGTCGCCTGTAACGATGAGAGAGCGGATCATCATGGCCCAGCCGTCACGGTCTTTCGGATTGGCTTCCAGCTTCTGTGCCAGCTTGGCAATCATGCCAGCAACCATTGCATCTTTCTCAGGTGCGGCTGCCTGTGGCGCAGTAGCTTCGGCCGGCGCGGGGGCCACCTTGATCAGGCCGCTGACATCTTTGCCCATGGCCTTGCCAAGGTCAGCCACGCGCTGTTTCACGTCATCACGCCAGCCTGCATCCGCAGGGGCATCGGCAAGCAGGGCCGACCAGCGGTCCAGCGCGCCTTGCTGGTCGCCCGATTGCTCATGGCCCAAAGCATCGTAAAAGCGCGCGCGCAAGTCCTTGGGCGCCTTCAAAAGCACATCGGCAATCAATTCCTGCGCTTTGGGAGTCACAACACCTTGCGCGGCTTGGATGATGGATTCTGCCAAGGCGGATTTGTAATCGACATTGTTAGGGTCAAGCGCCAGCGCCTTGATATAGGCATCGGCGGATTCCTGCCAATGCTGTGTGTTGAAAAGCGCCCAGCCCAGCATGCGCCAACCTTCG